>JAITOP010000347.1 GCA_031289895.1 Prevotellaceae bacterium | reverse complement strand
AAAATAAATAAATTATAAAAGTTTTTCAAAAGAGCAAGCCGTTAGGTTTGCATCGTTAGGTAGAAAAATGAGCCACCCTTTATAGCGCAAGCCGTTAGGTTTGCAACCTCTGTTTTTTTGGTTGCAGTCCTACAGACTGCCGTGCTGGCGTGGTATTTATCATTCTACCGAGCGATAATCCCTACGGGATTTTTTTACCATCTTTTATAATTTGTTTATTTTTCATCACAGAACATCTTAACCCCGACCAACGACTAACGACCAACGACTAACGACCAACGACTAAATACCAACGACTAAATACCAACGACTAACGACTAAATACCAACGACCAAATACCAATTACTAAACTCAAATCCATTTCACCAAGTCGAAATCCTGACGGTGCGGCAGTAGCGGATTTTTTGGAAATACTCTGTAGCCCGACATATAAATTCCGGGCATATCCATTTCAATTTTTGTTCGGTACGTTACAACGTTGCCTTCCGAATTTGCAATTTTAAATTCTTGTGTTCGGCAAACTACTATTTTATCGTTTTTATTTTCGGCAAAAACAATTTCAACGCCTACATCTTCGGGTTTTAGCAATCCTATGTTTAGGATGATTTCCAAATCGTATTTTTTGTCGAGAACTATTGTTTCTTTTGCCGTATCAAGTCTGTCAGCCGATATTATTTTAATATTATTCCATTCGCGATTTACGCTTCGTTTCCAATCGGCTATGTATTTGGCTTTTTCGTAATCGTTTTTCACAAGGCTTGAATGGCGTTTCGACAATTTATTGTAATAACAATCTTCATAATCGGTAAGCATTCTGTTAGTTGTAAAATTTGATGCAACGTGTGCAATAGAGTTTTTAATATATTTTACCCAATCGGTTGGAATATCGTTTGCATTTCGGTTGTAATACAGCGGTGCTATTTCGTTTTCGATAGTGTTGTAAATAATTTCGGAATCCATTTGGTCTTGAAAATCCTGATTTTCGTATGTTCGCTGCATTGGCAAACACCAGCCTGCATCGCTTCTGTAACCTTCTACCCACCAGCCATCAAGAACGCTAAAGTGCATAACTCCGTTGAGTACGGCTTTCTCGCCGCTTGTTCCTGACGCTTCCAAAGGTCGTGTGGGCGTATTGAGCCATATATCAACACCTTGAACCATGCGCCGCGCAAGTTCCATATCATAATTATCAAGAAAAATAATTTTTCCCATAAATTGCGGAAGTTTTGAATATTCTACAATCATTCGTATCAAATCTTGCCCTGCTTTGTCGGCTGGATGCGCTTTTCCGGCAAACAAAAATTGTACAGGATGTTCGCTGTTGTTTACAATCAGATTTAAGCGTTCGATATTTTTAAATAGCAAATGTGCACGTTTATAAGTTGCAAAACGGCGGGCAAAACCTATCGTTAATTTATCGGAACTTAATGTTTGCGATATTTTTATTACTTGTTGCGGTGTAAAATGTACTATATTTTCTTTGCTCGATACACGTGTTCGGATATGCTCTATAAGATTCATTTTCAATGCTTTTCTTATATCCCATATTTTTTTATCATCAACATTATATATTTTTTCAAAACATTTTTTATCGTAATTATGCGAGCGAAAATCTTCGCCAAATTCGGTATTAAAAACTTCTTTCCATTGCGGAGCAGCCCACGTTGGTAAATGCACGCCGTTTGTTACCGAACTTATATGCAATTCTTCGGGCATGTATCCTGTCCAGATATTTGTCATAATTTCGCGGCTCACTTTACCGTGCAATCGGCTTACTCCGTTCACTTCCTGCGAAAGATTGGCTGCAAGTACGCTCATCGAAAATTTTTCATTCTGATTATTCGGATTACTTCTGCCAAGTCCCATCAGATATTTCCACGATATTTTAAAGCGTTCGGGATAATGTGAAATATATTTTCGCAATAAATTTTCTTCAAAAGCATCGTGTCCTGCGGGAACAGGTGTGTGCGTGGTAAATAATGATGACGAACGCACGATTTCCGTTGCCTCGTCAAACGTAAGTTTTTCAACTTCAATAAACTGACGGATACGTTCTAAACCTATAAATGCCGCGTGTCCTTCGTTGCAATGATAAACATCTGCATCTACGCCTAATTTGTTCAATAATCTTATGCCGCCAACGCCGAGAATCAACTCTTGTTTCAAACGATTTTCCCAGTTTCCTCCGTAAAGTTGGTGTGTAATTTCGCGGTCTTCGGGCAAATTATCTTCAAAATCGGTATCCAATAAATATAAATCGGTACGACCGACTTCAACTTTCCACGTGCGGGCATAAACCGTTCGTCCCGGAAAAGCAATGCTTATTGTAAGCCAGTGTCCATCGCTGTCGCGCACGGGTGTAACGGGAATTTTTGTGAAATCCTGAGCCTCATATTCTGCAACTTGGTCGCCTGTTGCCGAAATTTTTTGCGTAAAATATCCGTAGCGATATAAAAACCCGACAGCCGTAATGGCAGTGCCTTTGTCGCTGGCTTCTTTCAAATAATCGCCTGCTAAAATTCCAAGCCCGCCCGAATATATTTTTAATGATGCCTGCAAACCGTATTCCATACAGAAATAAGCGATTTGCGGTTTTTTAATCAGTTTTTTTACTGACATATATTCTTTAAAACGCTTGTAAACGTCATTAAGTTTTTTTACAAATTCTTCGTCGTTTTTCAGTTCCTGATAACGTTTTGACGATATTGTATCTATCAGCGCTATGGGATTTCTGTTTGTTTTTGTAAATGTTTCTTTATCAATATATTTAAACAATTCTATTGATTCTTGATCCCAGCACCACCAAAGATTTTTCGATATTTCGGATAAGGCTGCAAGCGAACTTGGAATGTTTGGCTGAACAATCACGCCTGTCCATATAGGTTGCTCAACAATAGTATGTTCTGTTTGCGATGATGTAGTTTCTTCGTACGACAACACCGACACCGATTCTTTGCGTAAGGCTGCTTTTTCGAGCGCGATTTTATACGATTGCAAATAATAAGTTATAAAATTGTCCCACAGTGCTATCGACGAGAGTTCATCTGCATTTCGTTTAAGTTTTTCTATATCTTTTTCGTTTAGTTTTGAAAATGATATTATTTTCTTTTCTATAATGCCTGCAACTTCCTGATAATTATTATCGTTGCGTTCTATAATTTCTATTGCCGGATGGTCTTTCGGATGCTCTGTTATTATTCTGTTGCCTATGCCTGTGATTGATGTTGTGATTGTTGGAACTTTAAACGCCAAACTTTCAAGAACGTTGTATCCCCATGGTTGATAATATGATGGAAATACGGTTAAATCAAGCGACATCAGCAAATTATAATACGGAAGATTAAAAATTCCATCGTTTCCGTTAAGATATGACGGAACAAAAATAATTTTCACTTTATCGTCCTTTGAATTATGCAGTTCGGCAATTTTTATTGCTTGCAGAATGGCATCATATTCAGGGTCGATAAGATAGTGAGTTGTATATTGGTTAGTAAGTTGAATATCATTGTTATTGTTGGCGATATTTTGCATCAACTCTTTGCTTTGCCCGTGATGCGCTGATGGAACAAAAAGAAATGCAATTACTTGTTTTTCAAGGTTTTTATTTTTATTAAGTTTTCCGAGTGATTCTATAAAAACGTCAATTCCTTTGTTTCTAAATTCGTATCGTCCGCTCAATCCTATAAATACTGCGTCGTTTGAAATTTTATCGTTAATTATTATTTCGGCAACCTGACTAAGTTTTTTGCGTCCTGCATCATACTTTTTTTCAAATTCTTTGCCTGTTGGAACAAAAGTTTTTTCAAATCCGTTTGGAGTTATAACATCCGCATCTTTACCCAAAAAATATTTACTTTCGTTTGCAATTATATTGCTTATTGTTGTAAAACAATCGGCTTGCAGAGCGGCGTTTTTTTCGAGCGAATGTTTTGCAACAACGTCAAAATCAATGGCTTTTGCGTCTGCATTATAGTTGCTTATATTGCGATACAGCGAAAGTCCGTTAAACGCTATCGAACGACCCACAACGGTTGCGTGGCTTGTGAATATGCACGCTATTTGCGGCGTTTTGTGTTTCAGATACAATAATCCTGCGCCCGTCATCCATTCGTGAAAATGTGCAATAATTTTGTTGCGTGGCGACAGATAAAATTTCGCATAATGTTCTATTACTTTTCCTGCCGCATAACCGAATAAAGCAGGTTCGACGTAATCCCATTGTCCGCTTATAGAATCAAGTTTATATTGTTCCCAAAGTTCTTTGAAAATCTGGTCTTTTTGCGAAAATAAATTTGTAAAATCAACCAAAATAGCAATTGGTTTTC
Source organism: Prevotellaceae bacterium (assembly GCA_031289895.1). Taxonomy (GTDB): domain Bacteria; phylum Bacteroidota; class Bacteroidia; order Bacteroidales; family UBA932; genus JAIRKV01. The sequence goes on along the minus strand of JAITOP010000347.1, from coordinate 653 downwards.
CTTCGATATTCCAACGACCTATTCGCACACGCAAACCATCCTGAATGGCTTTCATTTTCCAAACTTTCAGCAACTCAGTATCTTCGATGAACGACAAATTATCATCTTCGCGAATAATATCCGGTCCTATCATTATATGACCTTTAACTTCTTTGTCGAGCCGTAAAACCTTGGTTGATATAGCTGTGTATATTCCGCCGATTTTGTTGCAAACTTCCCAACTTATTTCAAATAAGTAATCTGTTTTTTGTTCTTTTTTGCCTTTCATATTGTAACCAAATTTGTAAAAAAATAAAAAAATTAAGCAGCGAAGGTAATAAAAAAAAATAACAATTCAGAATTGCAAATTCACAATCAATAATTTTTTTCGATTAAACTATTTGTTTTCAGATTATTGATAACAAAATAAAAGATAATAAACAAACCTTATCAACGAAAAAGATAAAAGACAAAAAACTTTTAATTTGTTATTAATTGTTGGTGTAATCTGTTTGTTTGTAATGATGTGCGCGATTGATAAAGTATATTATTATTGTAAAAAAATGATGATTGTATAGCGATAAATATAAAAATGCTATCTTTGTGCCTAAAATATAAAACCAAGATAAATTATTTCGATAGAATAAGAGGTTGTTTAAATTTTAATTAAAAAT
>JAITOP010000331.1 GCA_031289895.1 Prevotellaceae bacterium | reverse complement strand
GAACGCAGGGGGTAAAAATCACGCTCGCACAATTACAAGAAGCACCGCTGCCCTGCATTCTGCATTGGAACCAAAGTCATTTTGTTGTTTTGTATAAAATAAAAAAAGACAAATTTTATATTTCCGACCCCGTCGGCGAAAAATATGTTTTAAAAAAAGACGAACTCTTAAAATGTTGGGCAAGCACAGTAACAGACGGAGAGCAAATAGGTACGGCATTATTACTCGAGCCTGCACCTGATTTTTACACAAAAGAAATTGATGCCGAAAAAAACAAAAAATCTATTTTTTTCTTTTTCAGATATTTAAAACCATTTAAATCTCAAATCGCTCAACTTTTTATTGGGTTGCTTATCGGCAGCATTTTGTCGTTGATTTTTCCGTTTCTTACTCAAAGTATTGTAGATAAGGGCATTGGCAACAACAATCTGTCCTTTGTTACGCTGGTTTTGGCAGCGCAACTTGTGCTTTTTTGCACACAGACGGCAGTCAATTTTCTGCAAAATTGGCTTACGTTGCACATCAATACTCGCATCAGCATCTCGCTGATTTCGGACTTTCTGGCAAAGCTCATGTGCCTGCCGCTGCGCTTTTTCGACAGCAAAAATGTGGGAGACATTATGCAGCGCATCGGCGACAACGACAGAATAAAATCGTTCCTCACAGGAAGTAACGCTAATTTTTGTCTATTTTGGGGACAATAACTCTTTCAAAAATGCGATTTGTTCGTCTTTGGCGGCAATAAGTTTTTCATAAACCTCACGATTTTCCTGATACAGATTTTCAATTTTTTGATGAGAAATTGCTGTTACACTTTCATTATTGTAGATATCTTGATGAAACGATTGCGGCTCTAATTCCAAAAGGTCAGCAATAATAAAAAGTGTTTAAATTTTATGCAAAAGTAATGAAAAATTCCGAAAAAGTAATGAACCTAAAATCATTTTTACATTAACTTTGCATTATAAAAATAATTCATTAATTCTGTAACTTTAAAATCGTAATTTTATGCAAAAAAACTTTAAAATGGAATTGTTAAATTCCGAAGAATTAAAAAACATCAAAGGCGGTGCAAATATTGCTACCGAACTCGCTGCAAAATGCGACAAAGCAGGAGATGTTGTCATTCCGTGTACAACAATGAAAGTTGTTGCCTGTGCAGCTTATGTCTTAAAATGCCCATCTACATTTTCATCTGATTGCTCTTCAGATGGTAAAGTTACTATTTCCGGCTGTCCGACAGTTACACTCAAACCGTAAAAAAACTAACTAAAGTCCGATAAGGAGCGGACGTAAAACAAAAAAAATGCGTACAAATCTTAAAATGAAATTATTAAATTCCGAAGAATTAAAAAACTTGAAAGGCGGTACTGTATTTACTGACCTTGCAGCAAAATGCGACAAAAAAGACGATGTTATTTACTGTGCAGAAGGCAAAATGATTGCGTGTGCTGATTTTGAAGTTAAATGTCCTTCGACATTTTCTTCAAAATGTGGGTTAATTTATGGAGGCATTACGATTAGTGGATGCCCAGATATTACAATAAACCCTATCTAATTAAGCAGGGGAAGTTGCTTGAAAAACTTCAACTTCCCCTGCTTTTTTGTTTATAATAAAAAAATATTATGAAAAATACTCAAAAAATAACGAAAAATAATATTAAATTGTTCAAAATAGACAACGAAACAACGCTTTTTTTTCACGCAGATACACTACAAATTTATCCCATTGATAACAAAGAATTATTGCATTTTTTAGAAACATTTACAAATAGTTCTAAAACAGAATTATCAAAGCATTTTTCAGAAAAAGATGTTAAAATGTATAAAAAATTTATACTTGATACAATAAATAACGCCCCAAAATCTGTTACTTGGCAATTTGATAATGGAAATTTACAAACCTCATATGAAACTATTGTTTTGCCGATTGCTGCAAAATGCAACTTGGCTTGCCCTTATTGCTTTGCAACAAGCGACGGCGGATATAATTTTTCTGATTTTAATGAGGAATCTATAAAAAAAATTGCTAACTTTGTATTTCAAAAAAGAAAAGACAAAAGCGCAACTTCAATAATCTTTTTTGGAGGTGAGCCGTTGTTAAATTTCGAGTGTATAAAATTTACCGTTGAGCATTTTAAACAAAATTTTTCCGAATTGTCTGTGGGCTATTCTCTGACTACAAATGGCACGGTTTTAACAGACGAAATGATAGATTTTTTTGAAAAAACGGGCTTTGCTATTTTAGTAAGTTTAGACGGTTTTGACAATGAATTTAATGTGCGAAAATACAAAAACGGGAAAAGCAGTGTGCAAGATGTTTTGAATAATATAGAAAAATTGAGAAAAATAAATAATGTTCATTTGGAATTGCGGGCAACTTTGATAAATACAAATGCTTACATTTGCGAAACTTACGATTTTTTTGAAAAACTGCAAATACCGTTTTCTATCGCTTTTGCATATACTTCCGAAAACAAATCGCATAATTTATCTGTTTATAATGAAGATAATTTACAGATAATTAAACAATCTTTTGAAAAACTAACAGAATATTATAAAAATAAATTCATCAACAACGAGTCGATTTTTGACAAAAAAATTTCTACTTATTTTAATACTTTACGTTACAGACAAAAACAAAATTTGCCGTGCGGGGCAGGGCATGGTTATATGACAATTATGTCTGACGGTGATATTTTTACCTGTCCGCACTTTATGAACGACAAAAAATATTGCGTTGGAAATATTGATAACCCAGATATTGACGCGTCAAAGTATTCATCTGTTTTAATTAGTGAAATTTCCGAATGTCAGAATTGCTGGGCAAAATACATCTGCAACGGTCATTGCGTTGCGCAAAAAATATCAATGGGACAAAGCAATCAAATGACAATGCCCGAAAATGAATGCAATTTATTGAAAATTACATTTGAACATTATTTAAAACTGTTTTATTTCGCAAAAAAATATACTCCAGAAATTTTTAAAATACAAAAATTATTATGAAAAAAACTATCTTTATACTTTTAATTTCGGTTGCTTTTTTGGCTTGTACAAACAACCACCCGTCTGTAAGCACCTCATTATTTGTCGAGATAATCCCTGAAAATCAGGTAGATACATCATCGCTTTTTATGATGACTCCAAACATTTTTAAAATAAATCAAACTTTTTATTTTAAAAATTATCAACAGGATACTGTTCTTTTGGCATTGGAAACTCCTTCAAATACTTGGCTGAATGTGATTTTTTTTCAGAGAATAAAAGTTTTTTCCGTTACAAAGCAACAGAAAGACAGTGTTAATTTTGAATTTTCTGAGAAAGGGATAAAATGTGCCGTGCCGTCAAAGAACTGCACTTTGGAAGTTGAATATTTTTATGGACCTGACTATGTAGCATTTGGCAATAGCGGCGAGTTGTCGGCTTCAGTAACGCGGGTAGCTTCGTCGTGGCAATCGTGGTATTTTTCCGTGTCAGATGTTAAATTTAAAGATATTCAATTTATTATACCAACTGAAAAAAAGTTTTTTGCTTCTTTGCCGCAAAAAATGAAAAACAATAAAATTTATTTGGATTGCAACAACATTCCACAACAAGGGATTACATTCATTGTTGTAGAACCATCTTATTATCAGAATTTTAATATTGATATTGGAAAAAGTAAATTTAATATTTTTGCTTTTAAAGATATAAATGTCACAAATGATTCAACGCTTTTTGAAACGTTATATGTACCGAAAAACACAGTTATATGCA
>JAITOP010000277.1 GCA_031289895.1 Prevotellaceae bacterium | reverse complement strand
ATCATCATAAAAATCAATCAGGTTGTCGATTTTTTGTAAATCATATTCCAATTCTGCATATACGGCATTCAGTTGTATATTCAGGTCTTTTTGCGCCTTTGCATTAGTAATGGCATTGCTTGCAAATAAAGTAACTGCAACGCCAATAATAACTACGGATAATTCTCTGAAGTAATTTCCGATTTTCAATTGTTTTAATTGTTTAATTTTTTCAAATTTGCTCATGTTTATTATTTTATCTTGTTGTTTATCAGTTTGATTTATTATAACATTGCTTTTCCTTTCTTCCCTGAACGGTTATAAAAATAGAACCGAAAAATAATATTTTTCTTTGAAACTTGTTCTGTTCTCTTTTTCATCTCCAATGTTTTTAATTGCTATTACTTTTTTCTTTACAAATATAATTTCATTGTTTACTCTCGCTTGTCAAATCCTTAGTCGCTGTCAAACCGTTGCCGCTTGTCAAAATGTGTACTATCTTATTATTTCATCGAAGTAGAGAAAGTGATGGCAATACCTACTACAACTACGGAAAGTTCACGCAAATATTTTCCGATTTTTTGGAGAAAACTCATTTTAACTTTGTTCATATTTTAACTACTTTTTATGTTCATTTTTATTGATATTTATGTTTTTTACCGGCGTTCAGATATATCCCTTCGATTTCGGTAGATTTGATAATGTCTAAGGTTAGCGTGTCAATGACTGCTTCATTTCTCAACTCAAATCCAAGCGATTGCATCCTGCCCATTATTTGAGTTCCTCCAGTCCTGTAATGCCTGATTGTGTAATAATGACCCGAAAATGTTTGTAATCAACCTGATCCTCAAATTTAAGTTGCATGATGGTATTGAGATAATAAACTTTCTCTCCTTGAATAGTCGAAACCGGATCATTTTCATTCAATAAATACAGGAACTCTTCCGGATTATCCATTTTTTGCATAAACCGAACCAAATGCAATCGCATGATATCATTGATACCGGAAATAGGATAATTACTGTTTTTGTTTATTTCTTCCCGGTCAATATGAACGAGTTTTCGATAAAGCAATATTTTTTCAGCCATCATCTGATTTTCAGCTTCCAATAGAGGAGTACGGTCTCTTATTTTCATTATTTCGGGAGGAACTTTACTGTCTGTAATAAAATCCACACCTTCTTTACTCCATCCTATCGGTTTGTCTTTGAGGCAAATAGTTGTCTTATTATCGAAGTATTTAGCACCCAATTGGTGGGCGAAATAATAACGCATCAACTCTTTTATCCGGTCTTTAAGCATATAACTAACAACAAGTGCTACAAATAAAGGAATCGTAAAATTACCATATTTCATCTGAACGGAAAAAGCAATGGCGGTAGCAAAAATCATAGAAAGCCCTGCTGCAATGCTGTAATAAATTTGTTCCACTAATACACCATCCTTTTTTTTTCGCGCCTGCAAAAAGAGATCGCTTTCCACATATTTTTTTAACAATCCTCTTCTGAATACAAATTCTCTATTTTCGGTCGGACTGTCTTTATCAATCATTGTATAGCCTTTTTCTTTCTTGTAATTGAGTTCTTTATGATAGAAGATCCTTAAATTGCAAATAAACTTTCCGTATTTCTCTTTGTTCCGTTGTTCCAGAAAATTTATAATACGGCAAGCACTCTGTTCTACTATATTGCTGATAAATTCATCGCCAAAAAAATAATAATCCAGCACTTCCGGGGAGATAGTAGATACATTGATAATTCGACGTAAATCCCTGTATTTATCTGTGATTGAAGAAACGCTTTCCAAGTAGGAGTTTATCAGGTATCCGATATCTTCTTCAATCGTGTTATTTAAAAGGTGGGCAACTTCATTGCGCATTGCGCTCTTAAAAATAGCTGAAAACATCTTGATCTGGTATTCATATTCACGAATATTGGTACGAGTGGGATCGGAAGCTGTTGAATGAAACGTTTTCTCTAAATTATGCAAGGGGATAGCACTGCTCAATGCGATTTCTTTTAATAAAAAGACAGGCGTAATCAGTCGGATATTCGATTTTACATCCCTATAGAATTGACTTTTACTGTATGTCAAATTATTAATATCTAAACTATTGGGTATAAATATCCATGTGTTTATCGCAAAATTATTTACTTTCAGTTTACGCCGGACAACGAAGCCAACCTTAAACTCAATAGATAATTTATCATGTATTTTTGTTGCAATTTCAATCATTCATAATACTATTAAAAAACCAAAGCAACCAATGAGTTACGTCAAAATTTCCCTTTTGGGTACGCTCTAAAATTTCATAGTATTGCTTTCTTTCAATTCTCAGCAGCGCTTCGTTATTCCATACAAAATTGGGACAATCCTTATGTTTATATATAAAATACATTCTCCGCAAATTTTGCGACAAAAGTAGCAATTATTCTCCGCACAAGCAAATTATTCTCCGCATTTTTTGCGCAGATTGCTTTGGTTTTTTCTCCGCACGGCTTGCCATCACTCCGTTCATTCGGATTTGCAATCCGAATGAACGGAGTATAAGAATTTGTAATCCGCAACAAAATCATAAAGCCAATGTATTTTTTCGGATTACAAATCCTTATATTCCATGCCGTAGGATTACAAATCCTGCCGGACGGGAATAGTAGCAATTATTCTCCAAATAGCCAAATTATTCTCCGTATTTTTGCGTAGATTACTTTTATTTTTCTTTGCACGACTTGCCTGCACTCTTAATTAGACAAACTTTTATTTTTTGTTTTATGAATTATCTGTTCATAAGGATTTGTAATCCGCAACAAAATCATAATGCCAATGTATTTTTTTCGGATTATAAATTCTGCCGGACGGGAAAAGTAGCAATTATTCTCCGTATTTTTGCGTAGATTACTTTGATTTTTCTTTGCACGGCTTGCCTGTACTCTTAATTAGACAAACTTTTATTTTTTGTTTTATGAATTATCTGTTCATAAGAATTTGTAATCCGCAAAAAAATCATAAAGCCAATATATTTTTTCGGATTACAAATACTTATACTCAATGCCGCAGGATTACAAATCCTGCCGGACGTGGTGATTTGCATTAATAATTTCTTTCAAACTAATGTGTTCATTGCGAAAACGAGCACCACTCTTTTCGCCTTTCACATGAATCGCTTTCTCGGGACAATTGTGAATACACGCTAAACAGAATGAACAATTATGTTGATATTCAACCTGCTCTGAAACAACAATGTTGTGCATCGGGCAAACTTTGGCACAAGTGCCACAATGAGTGCAACTGTCGCTTACCGAAAATTTCTTGTCAATAGTCGGTTTTAACATTTTATTATATCCATGAATAATGGCGGATATAATTTTCGTGCCTGCACTCAATTTTTCGATTGGCTTTTCACGTTTGTTTTTTATGTCATCAACAATTATTTGTATATGTTCATCTATTTTTTTTCCGGGTGCCTTTGCCAATTGGTCTTCTACCTTGAACAGCGGTAAATAATTATCTACCATCAATATTCCATTGGTATAATGCAGTTTTATATTTGATTGAGCGGCTACTTTGTCAAATTCGGAAAGTCCGGCTGCAAGTACATTGCCATACGACATTATTGCAAAAAAATACTCTGCTTCAAAACTGTGCATTTCCATAAATCTACGGACAATGGGTGGAACATCAAACCCATAGCAAGGTATCACAAATCCAATGACTTCGTCTTTGAAATGCGTTTTTTTTTGTTTCAACATTTGCAAAATCGAAAGAAGTTCTCCCCCTATGTTTTTCGCAATGTACAAACAGTTTCCTGTTGTTGTGTAATAAAAAACTTTCATTGTTTATAGTTTAAAAATTCATTCACATTGCTTTATCAATAAATGTAATACTGCACATAATACTGATAAGTATCACTCCTGCAAAAAACAGGGATAATCCTAATTTACTTTTTGAATTTATTTTGCCGA
>JAITOP010000234.1 GCA_031289895.1 Prevotellaceae bacterium | reverse complement strand
AACTCATTTTGTTGAATTAGGTCCCGGCACAGTATTGCAAGGTCTTGTTAAAAAAATAAACAGCGGAGCAGAGGCGGAGAGTCGGCAGACGATGTTGTAATTTTTGGTATTCTGTATTCAGTATTTGGTATTTAGTCGTTGGTATTTGGTATTTAGTACTCTGTATTCAGTATTCAGTATTTGGTTGGAAGTTAGAAAAGTTAAGAAGTTGAAAATGATAAATATTAAAATATTTAACTGAAGTTTTCTATCTTCTTTTAATCCCGCAGGGTGGGGTGTGAAAAATGCAGGTTTCAGTTTTTTATTTTTTCGCTCAAATTACATAACGTACCTACGGCATGCTTTTATCCTTTGCTATCGTTTCTACCAACATACCATCCCTAACGGGATGAAAAACAATGTCCCATCGGGACAAAATGTTGGTAGAAAATTCGTCTTACACCTACAGTGGCGCGCCGTAGGTACGCAATGTGGAACGAGAATTTTTTTAACCATACCCAACATTTTTTACACCCCACCCGCAGGGATGTAATTTGCATAACCGTAGATGAAGCGCAGTGCAGCCTACGGACAAAAACGCAAACAAAAAAGTGCGGAGCACAAAGATTATTAGAATTGCAACCGCTCACCCGCACGACGTGTAGAAAACAATTACGAATTACGAAAATTACGAATTACGATTTTGTAAAATATGAGAGCCTGTAACTTAAAAAACTTTATAACTTTAAAAACTTTATAACTTTATAACTTGACAACTTGACAAACTTTATAACTTGACAAACTTTAAAAACTTCCCAACTTATTTATACATTTGCAATCTCATTTTTACCATTATACCCTATATTTTAACAGTCCGCACAAAAATTTTTGTCCTATAATTTACATTATGTTTAGTTTGGTCGCAAATTTAATTTAATTTTCAATATCTTACAAATTTAACAATGTCATTTTTAAAAGTTAAAAAGTGTTTAATGTTTTGATTTTATTTAATTTGAAACTTAACATAATGTAAATTATAGGACAAATTAAATTAAACAGACTTTGAATATACAATATTACTGAATGAATATGCAAAATTACTAAAAAAATTAAACTTTAAATATACAAAATTATGGCAATATTTTATAACAAAATCGAGCGCGGAAATCCGTCGAATACGGCAGCACCAAAGAAATGGTATCCTGTATTGAAAAGCACGGGATTGGTGAAAGAAAAAGAAGTCGCCAAATTGCTGGCTGACGAAACCACCTTAAACGCCAAAGAAGCCGAAATGGCAGTATCGCAGTTGATGAAAGTTGTTTCAACGCTTTTACTCAACGGTAATACGGTGCAATTAGGCGGCTTAGGCAGTTTCAGACTGACGGCAAGCACCGAAGGCGTTGCAACAAAAGAAGAAGTAACAGCCTCGAAAATCAAAAAAGTGAATGTGCGATTTACAGAATCGGAAGAATTGAAAACAGCCGTAAAAAAGGCGACATTCAAAGATTCGGCATCATTGTCAAGTAAGTGATTTTCACTCGCCTGCATCTTGATGTTGCAAGACGGCGGTCTCACTTTCGCAAGACGGCGGTGTTGAGTTTGCAAGACGGCGGTGTTTAAATCGCAAGACGGCGGTGTTGCGTTTGCGAGATGGTGATGTTGCGTTTGCGAGATGGCGGTGTTGCACAAACGAGACGGTGATGTTGCGAAAACGAGACGGCGGTGAGTAGATGAATGAAGAATGAAAAAGAACAATAGCATATCATTGCGAGGTACGAGGCAAAGCAATACAGAAGGATTGGTAAAACACTGGATTGCTTCGCTGTACTCGCAATGAAATATTTCTCAACTCTCTAAAATGGGAAGTTTGGGTAGTGCAGGAAAAAAATAAGGATGAAAAACATTGATGTTACTATAGATAGAAACTATAATGATAAGGTGACATTGCCCGAACATAGATTTGCAGATAATGTGATTATAATAAAAAATAACTGAATGTTTAATAAATAAAAAATTAAATTAAAATGAATAACGACTCAAACCCAACTAAAACGGTTAATTTATTTAGCCATTTGTATGCCAGCCCTTATGGTAGCAAAACATATCAACTATATTTGACAGAAGAGGATTTTTATAGGGATTATTTTGTAGAACTAGAGTGTTTTAAAAATACTCGCGAAAAACTAAATAATTTATTTGAAGAAATAGAGGGAGATGACACGCCTTCGTTTATTTGTTTATATGGGTACGCAGGAACAGGAAAAACTACTTTTTTACACTGGTATCTGAAACATAATTTACCTAATCACAATAAATTATTTTTTAATATGATAGATGCAAAAGAACCTACTTCAAACACGACAACAAGCAAAGTTGGAATCCCTATTTTTGACACATATTTTAGGAATTTAATCAAAAATTTGTTTAATGAACGTGAAACTATTGAAACATTGTTTCATAAACTTAATGAAAATCTATTTAGTTTAGATGAAGCATTTACCACATTATTTCAAACTAAAATTGGGACTATATATAAAGCCATTTGTGAAAACGATAGACCTCAAATTATTGAGATTATTAATGAAACAATGTATCCGGATTTACTTTTGTTATTCTTATTGTTATATAGTATAAAACCAGATATTATTTCCAAGTTACAAAAGAAAATGGATTATATTACAACCCAAAATACATCTTCCCCTCTTCTCTTAGTGTTTGATAACATCGACCACATGGAAATAGAATATAGTAATCAAGAATTTCCCACAAAAATCAACGATGTGGTGCATTATTACAAACAGCTGCAGCCCACATTAGGGTTATCTAATTCTCTTGCAATAAACTGCCTGTTTTGTTTGAGAGATGCTAATTTTGAACTTGTTAATATGCAAATAACCGAAATATCTGGAAAGAAAGCTGTTCTATTTAATCCAAATGATTTAGAGAGAGTTTTTCAGGAACGAATGAAAAAATTTGCAAACAAGACGGCGACTGATGAAAGGCAACAACTTCTTCATTATTTGTTTGAACGCGATATTGATTACACAAAGACACATTTTTTGCCATTATTTAATTTTAATTACAGAAAAATGGTTGAATTTATTCAACTTTTTACTATAAATGGTAATTCTAAAATAATACGGCAGCTACTACAGCAATTAGAACAACAATTTGAAAATTTAAAGCACCAAGATAAAAGAGATGAGCATATTATTAGGGTTAGAGGGACTATTTATTATTTTTTAATTGAACATTTAAAAACCAATAATTATTTAAAAGATACCCTTCTTTTAGATGACAGATATATAAAAAGGGAAGGAAGTTTAGAAAATGATGAGTTAGAAAATGATGAGTGTGGAAAAATGAACGCGGGAAGAATGCTTTTGACTTTAATACACAATAAATCGAAATATACTCTGTCTAATGTCGAAGGAGATGGTTATAATGAACCTGTTGGTTTGTATTATTTATATGAAAGCTATAAAAAAATATTTATCAATGATACGAAAGGCGTATATTTTTTTGAGTGTTTATTAGCATTATATCTGTGTCATCTAAAAAATTATTCTCATCTAATCACTTTTTGGGGGAAACCAATATTCTTTATACTCGGCAATGAAAATTTCAAAGATGAGTCGAAACTTCTGGAAAAAGCAACAAAAAATGATGCTACAGCCAAAAAGGATTTAAATGAAATAACAATTCGCCTGAATTCTTCAGGATTTACTTATTTGAACGAGATAATGAGGCATTATGAATTTTTTTCTCTGAAAGCGAAAAACAAAAAATCTTTATTTACATGTATGAAGTTATATGAAGATGTACCAGAATTCATATCAAATATACAAAAAACTTATGAGGAAACACTAACCGGTATTAATGATTTAAAAAAATTTATTAAACAGTACTCAGGCGGAGTTGAAGAATTTGAAAAAAGTGAATATTGTTTTAAATTATATGAACCGGATAAATATAATCCGGATGATAGTAAGCCTCGTTTATACCTTGTTAGAATAATAGACACACACATTAGTTATATTGATAGTTTAAGGGCTTATATATTGGAAACAGATGTACTGCGCGATAAGTATAAAGAAAAGCGAGGAGAAGATGGTCTATCTAAATTTATGCAAACTGTAAATAATCAGTTAATAGAATATATAGAAAAATATGTTGAGATGTTAGACGGTGTTAGCACCGCGAAAAAATTGATGGAGTTTTTTAAGGAAAACCTAACAAAAATTAAAGACAAGCCCCTCATTACAAAAGAGCAAAATGTTACTAAGTATAATTATATATCTATAAATCAAGACAGAAAAGAGAAATTAGAAAAGATAAATTAAAAAATTATGAATAATATTATATTTGAATCTATCCAAAACATTCAAGAACCATTGAGAACAGAAACAATGATATATTTTTTAACCCATGTGTTGAAACGAAATTTTTTTGTATGTTGGTTTAAAAAAGAACCTGAATTATATAGAAAAGCAAACGACATCATAAAGTTAAAGGAATTAAAAGCAAAAGACAATGATAAATTCATGGAAAATATTAAGTCATTCCAATATTCGTCGTCAGTTAAGAATGAAATAACTAAGTTGGGTGCTGACATAAATACAGTAAAAGACTATGTATCAGATGTAAAAAATAAATATATTGAAACTGTTTTTAAATTGAAAATAGTAGAAAAATTGATAAGAACAGATAAAAGAAGATATGCCACTTCGGTTATTATGTCTATGTTCTCCATAATTGGTGGTGTTATCGGAGCAATAATAGGAACAGCCATTGGGGCAGATGCAATAATAAACTTATTTGGTGGTAAATAATATTATTCTCTCGTTCAATATAGCGTCCACGCTTGCAAATAAAATGTGGAAAGCATGAGATTTCCTTTTAACCGCAACATAGCAAAAGACGCTACACCAAACAAAAGATTTTCCATCAATCAAACCCCGTAATTCGTAACCCCGTAATTAGTAATTGATTTACCCCTGTTTAGCCTTACGTTTGCGCTCGTTTTCGTCAAGAATTATTTTGCGCATACGCATGAATTTTGGGGTTACTTCTACATATTCGTCTTCTTGGATGTATTCAAGCGATTCTTCGAGCGAAAATATTATGGGCGGTGGCAGCATTGCTTTGTCGTCGGTTCCGGAGGCGCGGACGTTGGTGAGTTTCTTTGTTTTGCAGATATTTATGGTTAAATCTTCGTTGCGCGAGTGTTCGCCAATAACTTGTCCTGCATAAATTTGCTCGCCCGGACTTACAAAATATTTACCTCTGTCTTGCAGTTTATCCATTGCATAAGCAATTGCCATGCCTGTTTCGAGTGCAACAAGCGAGCCGTTTACACGTTTTTCGATGTCGCCTTTGTAGGGTTCAAAACCTTTGAAACGGTGAGCAACAACAGATTCGCCTTGTGTTGCTGTCAACAGATTGCTGCGCAAGCCGATAAGTCCGCGAGCGGGAATATCAAAATCAAGATGCACGCGGTCGTCGCGATGTTCTATATGCAAAAGTGCGGCTTTGCGGCGTGTAGCCATTTCTATGGCTTTCCCCGAAAATTCTTCGGGAAGGTCTATTGTAAGATGCTCAATAGGTTCGCAGCGTGCGCCGTTTATATTTTTATCCACAACTTTGGGTTGCCCGATTTGCAATTCGTAACCTTCGCGGCGCATTGTTTCGATAAGTATGCTGATGTGTAAAACGCCGCGTCCGTAAACGATAAACGAGTCGGATGTAGTGCCGGGTTTTACGCGCAGGGCAAGATTTTTTTCGAGTTCGCGGTCTAATCTTTCTTTCAGATGGCGCGATGTTACAAATTTGCCGTCTTTGCCGAAAAACGGAGAATCGTTTATAGTGAACGTCATGCTCATTGTAGGCTCGTCAACGGTGATTGGCGGCAGTGCTTCGGGATTTTCATAATCGGCAATGGTGTCGCCTATTTCAAAGCCATCAATGCCAACAACTGCACAAATATCGCCACATTTAACTTCATCAACTTTTGTTTTTGATAAGCCTTCGAAAATCATCAGTTCGCGAATTTTCGTTTTTTCGGGCGTTCCGTCGTGTTTTACCAGCGAAGCGTTATCGCCGGAATGTAGAGTGCCGCGAGTGAGTTTGCCGATTGCAATTCGTCCTACGTAAGGAGAATATTCAAGCGAAGTTATTAAAAGTTGCGGAGTACCTTCAACGATTTTTGGTTCGGGAATTTCTTCAAGAATAGTATCAAGCAGTATAGAAATATCTTTGGCAGGATTTTTCCAGTCGTTAGACATCCAGCCTTGTTTTGCACTTCCGTATATTGTTTTGAAATTCAGTTGATTTTCGCTTGCATGAAGATTAAACATCAAATCAAAAACCTGCTCGTTTACTTCGTCGGGATGGCAATTGGGTTTATCAACTTTATTGACAACAACAACAGGTTTCAACCCCAATGCCAATGCTTTTTGCAGCACAAAACGTGTTTGCGGCATTGTGCCTTCAAAAGCGTCAACCAATAGCAAAACGCCGTCAGCCATATTAAGTACGCGCTCAACTTCGCCGCCGAAATCAACGTGTCCGGGAGTGTCAATAATATTTATTTTGTAGCCTTTGTATTGCACCGAAACGTTTTTGGCGAGTATTGTAATTCCGCGTTCGCGTTCCAAGTCGTTGCTATCGAGAATTAATTCGCCCGTTTTTTCGTTTTCGCGAAATATTTTTCCTTGCAAAATCATTTTATCAACCAGCGTAGTTTTTCCATGGTCAACGTGAGCGATTATTGCAATGTTGCGTATTTTTTGCATTTTTTATTTTAATGTAAAATTCATTACTGTTCATCAATATATTTTGATAAACAACAGGTATTTTGATTTATAATTTATTTATTCGATATAACTGATAAGATGCTTTACCTCATCATTTTTCAATACTATTTTAAAGTCGCCGGCTGCATACGATGCTATATCGTAACGCTGGTAGTAAAACACAATATTGTCGGTATCAAAATAGAATGTGTTGGGCAGATAAAATCCATTATCGTCAAACCAAAAATCGTCGAGCTTACCGTTTTGTTCAACAAAGGCTTTTTTGGCAATCGCAGTAAGTTCGTCTATATTCGACGATAAATTATCAAGATTAACAACTGCTCCGTTTTTTTTGTCGTAGTTGAAAGCGACAAGTCCGTCTATTCCGTGCGCTCCTCCCGAATACTGATAATAAGTGTAAACCAACGAAACTATTTTGTTGTTTTGATATTGTAATTGAGGTTCAACAGTATATTCCGAATTACGGCACGATTCGCAGTCGGCAAGCGATTCGTCTTCATTAATTTCTTTTATAAAACGATTGATTTCGGCTGATACACGGTCTTTAAGATTGTCGCGTGTTACAACAATTTCGTTATCTTCGGATATACTAAGCCATGCAAAAAAATCTTTATTTATGCTGTCGGCTATAGATATTTCGTTGTTATTGCATTTGGCATCATAATAACTTATTGATATAAAACCGTTTATTGTTGTGTCGGCGGTGTAATTTCCTGTGCTGTCGGCAACTGTAATAAAAGTAAATTCAACATGTGCTTTATCGCTTTTTTTACAAGCAAAAACAGCGGTTATCAAAATAGTGCCAATAATAATTTGTTTAAGTGCGTTCATTTTCTTCATATTTTTCATCTTTTTAAAATTCGGATGCAAAGGTACATATTAAATTCACAAATCAATTAAAAATAAGAAATAATTTTGCGATACAGTACGCCGTTTTTGAGTTTAATATTACAGAAAATAGATTATATTTGCAAAAAAAATGTTGTAAAACAGAAAACTCACAAACAGAATTTTACGTGATAATTACTGTTGAGAAGAAATATTAAAATTTTAAAACTAAATCGCAAGGGATATAAAAAATTGAAATTAATATGAAAATAGCAAGGTTAATTTTAGAATTAGTCGTAATAGCGGCTTGTTTTTATGGTATGAATTTTTTTGTGGAAAACGTAACAGTTCCCGACTATACACAAGGAAAACAAACGTATGAAGAATGGAAAGCGAATGGCAGTGTTGGCGGAATACCTGCGCTACGTGAATCTGACAAATTAAAAATTCAGCAAGACCGTAATTTTTATCGGTTCATATTTTTTGGTTTGCTGATAGTGGGCGTTGGAGGCTATTTTTGCTACAAAAAGGCAGATAAAGAACTACAAAAAAGAACTTCTGATGAAATCAATATAATTGCAAGTAACAGAAAAATAGTTTTTTTGCGAACATTGGGATTAATGGGAATTGCTGTTTTTGCCCTAACAATGCCAATGTGTATTTTAGATGAAAATACAGCGGTATTAATAGTTGTGTTATATATGCCATTGTCGTTGGCTATGGGACCGTATTTTATATTTAGAAAACTGACCAATATTTTCAGTTTTAAATTTTGCATTGCAGTAACAATTAGTCTTATTATCGCAATGATTATCTGCATATTGTTAAAAATTCCACCTATGCTTGGAGGAACTGTATTTGGAGGG
>JAITOP010000225.1 GCA_031289895.1 Prevotellaceae bacterium | reverse complement strand
GCTGTTATCTTGTGTCAGCGACCATTCGGGGGTCATGTTCCACGCGCGTTCTATCAAACCGAACATTTTAGGAAACAGATTGCGTTCCAACTGTTCAAAACTTCTTAATGTTTCTGCCCAAAATATTCCTTGCAAGCCTTTTATCTGATTATAAGCATCTTTCGACAAAGGAATTTTTGTTTTTGAAACCTCGTTTATGTCTATTGGATTTCCGCTTAAATCGCGCCGCACCGATTTATAAATATCGTAAGGCAACACGTCAAATGAAATAAATTCGTTTACAAATCCGCCCCAGAACAATCCCGGCTCGTTTTGATGTTTGTTGTACGACATGTCTAAATAAAAATTGGTAACGTTGCAAAAAATAATTGGATAACCCGCATTTGCAAGGTTATAAGGTATTTCGTCGCCGTTCCATGCCGGTTGTGTGTTCCAGCAATAACTTAAAATATTACTGTCGGAAAATTTTGGGTTAGGATTTCCATTTCTAAACAATACAACTTCTTGCCATGCAGCAAATTGAATATCTCTCTTTTTGAACATTTCCAACACTTGTTCCATAAAATAATCTTTCAGTTCTCTTATTTCGGTCATATTGTGCGCTGTCATAAAATCGGTGCATAATGCCGAGCCTTCCCACGAACCGTGCGGAACTTCGTCGCCGCCGAGATGAAAAATTTCGAGTTTCAAGCCTGCGTCTGTGTACATCTTGTCTATTTCGTTAATTACCTTTTCTACAAAGCGATATGCTGACGGCATTGCAACATTTATTACATTATCGGTAAAATTTTGAGCCGAAATATATTTTGAAGTATCGGCAAAATCCTCCAAAAGATATTCTTCTGCTTTGGTTTTATCGGTTTCTATGTGCTTGAAATAGCGGGCGTTCATTGCTTTTATTGCTGCGCGCGAATGTCCGGGCATATCTATTTCGGGAATTACTTTGATATGTCTTTTTTCGGCAAATTTCAGTATTTCAATAAAATCGTTACGAGTGTAATAGCCGTTTGCGAGAGTGTTTTTGTCGGATGCGTCCCAGCCCCAGCTGAATGCGGGATACAAACATTCGCGTTCGTCGAGAGTATGACCTCTGCGCGAACCGACAGTGGTTAATTCTTCCAGTCCGGGAATTTCAATGCGCCATGCTTCGTCGTCGCTTATGTGAAAATGAAATACGCTTATTTTATAAAATGATAATATATCTAACAATTTGAGTATATTTTCTTTACTTGTGAAATTTCTGGCAACATCCAACATCATCCCACGATGGTCAGTATCGGGATAATCGACTATATACATATTTGAAATCTGCGCCGGAAGATTTTCAAAATTACCCACAATCTGCATCAAAGTTTGACAGCCATAAAAAACGCCCTTCGCTTGTCCTGCACTGATTTCAAAAACATTATCGCTTATATTCATTCTGTAAGAATCTGTTATGTCGTCTAAATTTCCATTAGGATGCGTCAATTTTATAGTTGTTTCGCCGTTTTCCGAAATCGTGCAACCAAACAATGACGATAATTTTTCTTTCAGCAGTTCGGCTTCGTTGGCAAATTCCGAATCGTTTTCTATCTTAATATTTTTTGTAAACAGCGATGTTCCCTCCGATTTTGTTATCTTTTTAATTGATGGAAATATGTCGGTTTCTGTCAATTCTATTGGATTTTGAAAAAATGCGTTTTGTTCGTACATATAATTACCATCAGGATACGGAATTTCTCTGGTGTTTGGTCGTGTCCATTGATAATCTTTTGTGAATGGATTTATCACAATAGCAATATTTTGAGGGCTTTGTTCTTTTCCGTTTTCATCGGTAAAAACAATATACACGCCTTCCGGTGCACTCGATTCTTTTATAACCGCACCTTTGCTGAGGTATGTAAACTTAAATGTTTCGTTGGGCGCAATTGATTTGTAATTCGCTGTCGGATACATTTTAAAGTATGTAGAACTTATGCGTTCCACCACCAAAGCAGCACTGTCATCGGGTATAGATGATGACGTTGATATTTGATTGAAATAAATAACCCAATTAGCGTTCAACTCGGTTTTACCCGTGTTTTTGATGTAAAACGTTTGTTCGCATACGCCGGGTTTAATTCCGTTTTGCCCCATTTCCCACGTTAGCGAAACAGGCAGTGTTGTTTGTTTGCTGCAGCTAAATAGCAACAGGCAACTCAAAATTGTTGTAATAAAAATTTTTGTTTTCATATCTAATAATTTTATTATAAGTTAAATATACTATTTATTATTTTCATTAATGAATTTATTTATATAAAAAATATTTTTCCGCTTTTTTCTTAAACGCATCAACATCCTGATTCCAGATATTTTGTATAGATTCTACGGTAAATGTTTGTGAAAATGTTTCTCTTATCTTGCTTGTTCCGCACACTTTATCAAACATATTCAGTCGTGATTTTTCACATAATTCAAATACATTTTTATCCGGATTTAATTTATAACATTCCTGCAATACGTAAAATTGTATGAGAGTGAGCGGAACTTTTTCATAATCAGTAATAAAAGTTTGAACTCCGTGTAAAAAAACGTCTTTTTGCGCATGATAAAAAGGTTTGAAATGTATAGGACGAAAACGCACGCCGGCGATATTCAAATCATTTAAGTTTTTTGCTAATTTTTCGGCATCAATCCATTGAGCAGCAAATAATTCAAAAGGCAGCGTATATCCAATTCCGATATTAAACGAACCTAATTCTCCCAAAATTCCCGACATTGCGTAATAATAAGCCGTAGTTGCACGCGGAATGTGTGGCGACGAGATTATCCAAGGCAAGCCCGTTGCTGCAAAATTCATGCTGCGTTGCCAGCCTTCCATTGGTATTACGGTGATTTTGCATTTGATTTTATTTTTCAGTAAACCTTCTTCGTTCAAAAAATTTGCAAGTTCGCCCACCGTGAAACCGTGTACATAAGTTACAGGAAATTGGCTTACCAATGATATTAATCGCGGCTCATCAATATATGGGCGACCTTCAAACTTATTACCTCCCAGCGGATTAGGACGGTCGAGAATGATTACTTCTATATTGTTTTCGGCAGCCGCTTCAATAGCAAGTCCCATTGTGCTGATATAAGTATATGAACGGCAACCAATATCCTGAATATCAATAACTAATACATCAACCTCTTTTAATATTTGCGGAGTTGGTTTTTTGTTTGCGCCGTACAAACTATGCACGGGCAATCCTGTTTGCTTATCCGAAGCGTTGTCGATTTTTTCACCGGCGGCATATTCTCCGCGTATTCCATGTTCGGGACAGTACAGAGCAACCAAATTTACATTGGGTGCTTCAAACAAAATGTCGATAGTTGACTTTAAGTTTCGGTCAATCCCTGTTTGATTGGTAATAAGTCCTACTCTTTTGCCTTCGAGTACTTTAAAGTTGTTGTCTTTTAATACTTCAATACCCGTTTTTACCTGTGCTTGGCTTGCTGTTGATATAAATATACCAAATGCCAAAATTAAAAGTTTTTTCATCATTTATTATGTTTTTATAAGTGTTTATTTGTCATTTAAAATTTTCGCAATACATAATTTTTATTTTGACTACAAAGATATTATAATTTTTAGATATTTTAACCGATTTAGAAGAATTAATGAATGGGTATTTGGTCGTTGGTCATTAGTATTTGGTCGTTGGTCGTTAGTATTTGGTCGTTAGTATTTGGTCGTTAGTCATTGGTATTTATTTGTTAGTCTTTTGTAAATTTTAAAAATAGTCGTTAAGTGATGAAAAATAAACATTTATAAAAGATGAAAAAAATCCCGTTAGAGATTATATGTAGGTAAAAATGTACAATTTTCCCCTCTTTGTTCGACCCCGTTCGGAGTCGTATGTGGTGTGAACATTCTTTTTATAAACATTTGAATCATACGGATTCACCCCATCTTTTATTTTGTTACTAAATAAAAATTAGTGATTTATTATAGAAATACAAATTTTTGTTAACTTTGCAAAAAGAAAATTGAGGAAATTTGATGTGTCAAAAAATTGTTTTTTTTAGCATTTTTTTAGCGTTTTTCGTTGCTTGCAACAAAAAAAACGATAATTTTGTGTTTGTAAATGAAAATCAACGGATTGTGTTGTCATTAATTAAAACAAACGACAGCATTTACGATTTGAAAGCAGATGTTTTCCGTGCCGATAGCCTTGTTTCGACTGATAAATGGCGATTGAATTATCCTGTTTATCAATTTGATTGTGATGATGTTAATAATGATGGATTGCCCGAAATTACTGTTGGTGTGATAAAACGCACACGCTACGATTCTGTTTGCCGTCGGCGATTGTTTATTTTCAAACTTTATGAAGGAAAATATATTCGCCCGCTGTGGTTGGGCTCGCGGGTGTCGCATCCGCTGGTGGATTTTCGGATTGTGAGCAAAAGTGGCGAAAAATATTTCAGAACACTTGAACAAAATGGCGAAAACAGTTTTGTAGTTGCGGAATACAAACTTGATTCTTTCGGATTGAAATGGATTAGATATATTCAAAAAAATATTGATAGAAAAAAAGCAGAAAAAATATTAAATTATAAATAAATTTACGTATGAAAAACAAAATTTTTACAATAAGTATTATTATTGTTTCGGCAATAATGTTGGCGTGTGGCGGCGGCAAAAAAGGCAATGAAAAATCAGATAACAAGCAAGTCGCTTATACTCCGACTGTTGTTGAAGATGATGCAGTTGAGGAATTTAGCCTCATTAGTTTGGATTTGGATACGAATATCGACAGCCTGTCGGTGCAGGATTTGAGGCTGCTACGCGGTTTTGTATATGCGCGGTACGGCTATTTGTTTATGGAATCCGATTTGCGAAATTATTTCAGCGCAAATATGAAAAATTACGACTCGCTGATGTATGCGCGTTGGGAAAACGTAGAATTTAATGTGGAAAAAGTTAATCGGATAAAACTTCCGGAAGAAGAAACCGATTTTGTGCAACGCATTGACGAGCGTTTAGCCTTTCTTAAAAATAACAATTTTGTAGAAAAAGATGGTTTTCATTTGGCAAATACTGAGAATATTGTTAATTTATTTCAATTTAGAAACATTTCTCCCGACTTTTTTAATAAACTTTCGGAAAACAATATGCTGATAACGCAAGGTGCAAATATTCAACTATTTCACGTTTACGAAGAAAACGATTATGGGCAAATACCGAATTTCATTACTACCGATGTAATGTTGCAGACTTTTCACATGTATTTTTCTTACATTTTAAAATATTTAGAGGCGAAAAAATTTATTCCTATTATCGAAAACCTGTCTTTTTCTTTATATAATGAATCAATAAAGCAAGCAACTACTACTGATAATAAAGAACTTAAACGTGCAGCCGAGTACAACGCAACTTTTTTTGCCATTCCATATTATTTGCTTTCGGGAAAAAAAGTGAAAATCCCTGCGGAATACCAAAAATATTTTGACGATGAAATTCGGAAAATCAAAGAATTACAAGATGATACAAGTCCTTTTTTGGATTTAAAGAATGACTATTTTTATTACAGTTTGTTGAAGCCGCGCGGACATTACACTCGCAACGAAAATTCTAAAAAATATTTTCGTGCAATGCAGTGGTTGCAACTTGCGCCCTACTGCCGCGAAAAACAACAGCAACTAACTAATGCTGTGTGTCTTGCTGCACTTTTGAACAATGCAAAAACCTCAGATGGAAAGCCTTTGATGAACTTATATAATGCAGTATATGAGCCTATTGAATTTTTTGTAGGTGAATCAGATAATTTGTCGATAAGAGATATTGCCCACTTTTTAACCGAAAAAAATATTAAGAAAAATGATGCGATTTTACCCGAAAATATTGAAAAAGTAAATGATTTTTTAATAGAATTTGCAAAAAATAAAATAAAAAATCCGCTTGAATCTGATTGTAATGACAGAATTAACTTTATGCCTGCGCGTTATTTGGTTGATAATGAGATAATTCAAGATTTGGTTGATATAAACCCAAATGCCGAACGCGCTTTTCCAAAAGGCTTGGACATATTTGCTGCCTTTGGCTCGAAACCGGCAATGGATATTTTGCTAAATATTTACAACGAACCTGAAAATTGGAAAGATTATTTACCCAAAATGAAAAAATTGCAGCAAAAATTTACAAATTATAAAGAATGGAATATTTCTGTTTATAATAAATGGATTGAGAGTTTGCTCGCAATGCAGCAACCTGATAAATCCTACCCCGATTTTATGAAACTGCCCTCGTGGGAAAAGAAAAATCTAAATGCCTCGCTTGCTTCATGGACAGATTTGAAGCACGATGCCATTCTTTACGGAGAGCAACCGATGGTGAGTGAATGTGGCGGCGGCGATGACGATGACCCTCCTCCTCCAAACCCTGTTTGTGTTGGCTATGTTGAACCAAATGTGCGCTTTTGGGAAAAATTAAATGAATTAATATCGTTAACAGAGAAAATGCTGGAAAAAAATGGTTTAATGGAACAGGAACTCAAGCATTCAATCAGACAACAGAAAGAAGAGGCAGAATTTTTGCTGAATGTGAGCAAAAAAGAATTGAAAAAACAAAAACTTACTGAAAGTGAGTATTTTACTATTGCAAAATATGGCGCATCAATAGACTATTTTACGCTTTCTATCGTTGACCCCGAAGCACGTTTTCGCGATTGGGAACAAGTGGAGGGTGCAGATAAATCTATTGCCATTGTTGCCGATGTTTTTACTCGAAATATTTTGGGTTGCAATAAAAGCGGCATCTTGCACGAGGCGGTAGGCAAGGCAAACAATATTTATGTGGTGGTAGAAATTGACGGAAATCTTTACCTCACAAAAGGCGCGGTTTTCAGTTATTACGAATTTGTGCAGCCCGTAGGTACGCGCCTCACAGACGAGGAGTGGCAACAAAAACTCGAAAGTAAAGACGGCATTCCGCCATTCCCTGTGTGGATGAACGATATTATTCTTAAAACCAAAGATGACCCGAAAGTTGATGAAAGAGTTTCTTACAGTTCGGGTTGTTAGTGCATTGTTTTTGGCAATAATATTTTGCTCTTGTTCTAAAAACAATGACGAATTAACAATTTGTTTTACAGGAGATTTGATGCTCGACAAAGGTGTTCGTCAGCAAATTGAGATTGAAGGTATTGACGCGCTTTTCGAGAGCGTTGCGCCTTTGTTCAGGAGTTGCGATGCAGTAGTTGTCAATTTGGAATGTCCTGTAACAGAGCGAAATATGCCTATAAATAAGCGTTTTATTTTTCGTGCAGAACCTCAATGGTTGCCTGCGCTTAAAAAAGCAGGAATTACGCACGCCGCCCTTGCCAACAATCACACCAACGACCACGCGCGACAGGGATTGGTAGACACTTATAATCATTTGAAAAATAATGATTTAATTCCAACAGGAGCAGGAAAAAATGCAGACGCGGCAGCAAAACCTGTAATTATTGAAAAAGGAAAAACGAAAGTTGCAATATTTAATTCTGTATTGATACCCTTAGAAAATTGGATGTATTTGCCTGATAACTTTAGCATTTGTCAATTATCTGCAAGTGAATTGTGTGAAAATATCAAAATTTTCAGCGAAGAAAATAAAAAATGTAAAATAGTGGTAGTGCTGCATTGGGGGGTCGAATATAGCGAAAAACCTACGCCCGACCAACGCCAACAAGCATACAAACTAATAGAGGCAGGTGCAGATGCAATTATCGGTCATCACCCGCATGTGCCACAAATACTTGAATATTATCAGAATAAGCCGATTTTTTACAGTTTGGGTAATTTTATTTTCGATAACAAACACCCTGCTGCTCAAAAAGGAATTTTGGCAAAATTAACTTTTAGCCAAACTGACATAAAAACGCAAACTCTTCATTTTGAAATAAAAAAATTCAAACCAATAATGCAAAATGTTGATTATAAGTATTAAAAATGTCTTTGTGTCCTTTGTGGAATATTAAATTTGTGCATGCCAAAATACTAACGACCAACGACTAATGACCAACGACCCAATAAAATCACCATTTCATTTTCTTGGATAAATACCAAATTGGCAGCCGAGCCATTGCAAAACCAACTACAAATACAAATGCTAAAATGAGGAATATATCACCAATCTGAATTTCAACAGGATATGCATCAATAATAAACATATTTGGCAACTTTATTATTTTAAAATATTGCTGTATCAGACATAAAATTACGCCGAGCGTCAAGCCGATAATTGCACCACCTATGGCTATCATACATCCTTGATAATAAAATATTTGCTTTACTATCTT
>JAITOP010000182.1 GCA_031289895.1 Prevotellaceae bacterium | reverse complement strand
GGCTACAAAGTCGCCAAAATGTCTCTATCTGAATTTGCGCCAAATGTCTATTTCTCAGCAAGTTCTAAATTTAAACATTCGTTCAAAAATACGAAATCGCCATTTGGCGCAATTATAGGAATGTTAAATTTCTGGATTGCTTCGCTTCGCTCGCAATGACGGAGAAAAATGTTTGAATCAGGATTTACAGATTAAGATGTCGTTTATTTTTCATTACTAAATATTTTTATAAAAAATCTTTGTGTCCTTTGTGCCTTTGTGGGATAATAAATTTATGCCCAAAATCAAGCCAAACACAATATAATTCAATAACTTAGTAATTCAACAAATCAACAAAAAACAAATCAACAAAAAGCAAAAAACAATGAACAAACCAACTTACGACTTACAACTTACGACTTACAACTAAAAAAAAACACGAAAAACAATTTTTACATTATTTCTCGTGTTTAAATTTCATGTTTTTATTTCCTCTTTAATCTATTCTGTCACCGTGTTTATCGAAAAACTGATATTCGAGAAACGAGAATGAATTTATTGATTCTAATTTTATCCGACATCTGTATTTTATTGCCCATTTTGTGAGGCGTGATGGAAAGCCTTTTTTCAAATATGCTGCAATGTACGGATGTGTTTTTAGAGTAACGCTGTTCATTCCTGTTTCGTTTTTATGATATGCCAATTGATTTTCAATTTGGTCGTCAAGCAAAATTGACGGCGCAACGTGTCCCGAACCTGAACATGCAGGACATATTTCGTCGGTTTTAATACGCATTTCGGGGCGTGTTCGCTGACGGGTGATTTGCATCAAACCGAATTTAGTAAGCGGCAATACGCTGTGTTTTGCTCTGTCGTTTTCGAGCAGTGTACACATTTTTTCGTAAAGCAATTGCCGATTTTCCTGAGTGTACATATCAATAAAATCGATGATTATAATTCCGCCAAGGTCGCGCAAACGTATTTGATGCACAATTTCTTCGGCGGCAGAAAGATTTACTTCGAGGGCGCTTGTTTCCTGGTCGTTTTCGGTTTTGTTTCGCGCACCACTGTTTACGTCAATCACGTGCAGGGCTTCGGTTCGTTCTACCACTAAATAAATTCCTTTTTTTAGCGGCACAACTCGCCCGAACGTGCCTTTTATTTGTTTGCTTATACCGAACTGGTCGAAAATAGGAACGTTACCTTCGTAATGTTTCACTATTTTTTCGCGTCCCGGAAGAATTGTTGATATAAATTCTTTTACTTCGTTATAAACATTACTATCGTTGACGTAAATGTTGTTAAAAGATACATTTAATATATCGCGAAGAATTGCCGTCGTTCTGCTTACTTCATTTGCCAACAGTTGAGGCGCAGTAATACCTGACGTTAATTTTTCGCAACACGACTCCCATCGTTGAATAAGCATTTTTAGTTCTCCGTCGAGTACTGCCGCACGTTTTCCTTCGGCGGCGGTACGCAAAATAACTCCGTAGTTTGGCGGGAGTATGCTTTCTATCAGATTTCGCAATCGTTTTTTTTCTTCGGTCTCTCCGATTTTTTGCGAAATAGATATTTTATTTCCAAATGGAATAAGCACCATGTTTCGTCCTGCAAGCGATATTTCGGATGTTAAACGAGGACCTTTTGTTGAAATTGGTTCTTTCACAATTTGAACAACAATATTTTGTCCTTGCACAAGGATATTTTGAATTTTTCCTTCTTTATCCAATATTGAACTGCGGCGTATTTTTCCAAATCCTGATGTTTTTTGTTTTGCATTCATCGAATCTTTAACAAAATTGGTCAGGGTATTGAAGTTAGCACCAAGGTCGAGATAATGAATAAAAGCATCTTTATCGTGACCAACGTCTATAAACGCAGCATTAAGGGCGGGTAATATTTTTTTTACTCTACCCAAATAAATATCGCCAACAAGAAAACGCGAATTGCTTACTTCTTTTGAAAACTCAACAAGACGTTTGTCTTCAAGCAAAGCTATTGATATGTCAGAGGACGCTACATCAATAACAAGCTCGTTATTTATCATAGCATTTTCACTCATTTGCGTATATTATTTTATTTGCTTTGAATTGTATAAACACACAAAACCTAAAGAAAAAATTTTCTTTAGGTTTAAGTATTTTCATTCCTAAAAATCGAACCAAATTATTATTTTTTCTTATGTCGATTTTTACGCAAACGTTTTTTACGCTTGTGTGTTGACATTTTATGTCTTTTCCTTTTTTTTCCGCTTGGCATAATTCTGAACTTTTCAGATTAAAAATTTTAAGCTTACTTTTTAACGTTTGTTTTCACTTTGCTAACAAAGGTCTTTGCAGGCTTAAATGCAGGAATAAAATGTTCCGGAACAATAAGTGTTGTGTTTTTTGAAATGTTACGAGCTGTTTTTTCTGCTCTTTTCTTAACAATAAAACTGCCAAAGCCTCTCAAATAAACATTTTTGTTTTTTGCTAATGATGCTTTAACACTGTCCATAAAACTCTCTACGGTTTTTTGTACTGTTACTTTTTCAATGCCTGTAACCTTGGCGATTTCGTTTACAATATCTGCTTTTGTCATAGTTGTAAATATTTGTTATTAATAATTAAAGTTTTTTTCCACTTTGGGAATGCAAATGTAATACAATTATTTCTAATACAAACAATTTAAAGAAAAAAATTTTTTTTTTTTTTTGATAAGATGTGGTCAAACACTATATAATACGTAAAAAAACGACAAGTGTTAAATTTTTTGAATATCTCTATAAATTTAACAACAACATAAAATATTAAGAAACAATATTATGTCGGAGATATGTTTCGTGAAGTTCATATATTATGCTTTTTTATTTGCAGTAAACAATATTTTTTTTGTAATTTTATCGCTCAAATATAAAAGTATTAAAATAATTTATGTACTAAAACTTAATGGATATGACTCTAAACAAGGTAATGATTATCGGAAACGCGGGAAAAGATCCCGAATTAAGACATCTCGACAATGGGGTGTCGGTGGTTACGCTACCGGTTGCTACAACCGAGCGTTATAAAGACAAAAACGGCGATACAAAAGAACAAACCGAGTGGCATAATGTGGTGTTCTGGCGTCAGTTAGCCGAATTTGCAGAAAAGTATGTACGAAAAGGAAGTCAGCTTTTTATTGAAGGACGTTTACGTACTCGCAATTGGGAAGACCAATCGGGCAACAAAAAATATGTTACCGAAATAGTTGCCGATAATATCCGGCTGTTAGGTCGGCGCCCCGATAGCAACAACAACAACGGACACAACAACATTGCGGCACAAAACACGGTAGAAACAAAAACCGAAGAAATCGTTGTTGACGAAACGGCTATTGACGATGACCTTCCGTTTTGATTTTTGTAATATGCAAATTGTACTTGCCGAAAAGCAAGTCGTTTAACTTTAAATTATTTTTTAATGAAAAAGACATTTAATTATTTTTTAATTTTGGCAGCATTGCTGTTGTTTGCAACAAGCTGCGGCAGCGATAACGAAGGCAGCGCACCATTATCTGCATCAACAATAAGCGCGAAATGGGATGTTTCTTCGCAAACAAACTATGCCTCGTTTGAATTTAACAAGGACGGCAATTATATTGTTGTAGAAAATCCGACAGCAACATCGGGAAATATAACACAGGCAGCCGCTGCAACCGAGCCGACAGTGCATTTCGGAAAATATCAGATAACCGATAACGTCGTAAAACTTGTAGGATTGGGAACAATGGTTGTAACAGGCATCGTGGGCAGTCAGATAAATTTTAATTTTGCTACCGATGCAAATCCCGAACTGAAACTTGACTACACGGCAATAAAAGCGCCGAATGTAGCAAATTCAGCAAAAACAGATTTGTTTTGCAGAACGTGGAAAATAACCGCTGAGACAGAAAAAGTAAATGGAGTAGAAAGTATCCCTGCCCGTAGTTTTTTGGGCTGTACTGCTTTATTTTCACATGCAGGAACTTATCTTATGAATTATCAAGATGGAACTCCACCTGAACTGGCTCTGTGGAAGTGGAAAAATACAACTGAAACAGAGTTTTATTATTCTTGGAAAAATTGGGAAGGTTTTGTTGAAAACGAACACTTTGTTATCATAGCAGAACTCACAAAAAATTCTATGAAAATCAATGAAAGTCAAGATGATAATGGAACTTTGTGTGAATATTTTTACGAACTTATTCCTGCAAATTAAATCGATGAAATAAAAAAATATTTCTAACATTTATTACAAAAATAAAAGTTGTTTCACGCAGGCAACTTTTATTTTTTTAAAATTAGTCGTTGGTATTTAGTCGTTAGTATTTAGTCGTTAGTATTTAGTCGTTGGTATTTAGTCGTTGGTATTTTGTCGTTGGTATTTAGTCGTTAGTATTTAGTCGTTGGTATTTAGTCGTTAGTATTTAGTCGTTGGTCATTCTTAATTTTTAATTCATTTAAGCACGCAGATTAAACGGATTTACGCAGATAAAAATCAATTACGAATTACGAAAATTACGAATTACGAAATTCGCAGAATAACAAACTTGAAAACTTTAAAAACTTTATGAACTTTAAAAACTTGATAACTTTAAAAACTTTTGAACAATAAAAACTTTATAACTTTATAACTTTAAAAACTAAATAAAAAAAACTAATTTTACATCGAAAAAAAATAAAAATAATTCTTAATTTTTAATTCTTAATTAATATGATACCACTTGCAGAACGTATGCGACCAAAGTCGCTCGAAGATTATATAGGACAAGCGCATCTTGTAGGCAAAGGTGCTATTTTGCGCAATATGATTGAGTCGGGAAATATCTCGTCGTTTATATTATGGGGACCTCCGGGAGTTGGAAAAACAACGTTGGCAAAAATTATTGCCGAACAACAAAACCGCGCTTTTTTCAGCCTCAGCGCAATAAATTCGGGCGTTAAAGATGTGCGCGAAGTTATTGAAAAAGCCAAATCGCAACGATTTTTCAATTCTCCAAATCCTATACTTTTTATCGACGAAATTCATCGTTTCAGCAAGTCACAGCAAGATTCGCTGCTCGGCGCAGTAGAACAGGGAATAATTACACTTATAGGCGCAACAACCGAAAATCCATCGTTTGAAGTTATTTCGCCATTGCTTTCGCGATGTCAGGTGTATGTGCTTAAATCACTTGATGTTGATGATTTGCAAATTTTGCTTAACCGCGTCATTAAAAATGATGAAGATTTGAAAAAACTGAAATTCGACATACAGGAAACAAGCGCATTATTTAGATTTTCGGGCGGAGATGCACGCAAACTTTTAAACATTATCGAAATAATTACAGGCGCTTACAAACCCGACGATACAGTTGTGATAAACGACAAAATAGTTGCCGACCGCCTTCAAGAAAATATCGCCATGTACGACAAAAGCGGCGAACAGCATTACGATATTATATCGGCATTCATAAAATCGATGCGCGGAAGCGACCCTAACGCAACTGTGTATTGGCTTGCGCGAATGTTAGACGGCGGCGAAGACCCGCTTTTCATCGCCCGCCGAATGTTGATTTTGGCAGCCGAAGATATAGGACTTGCAAATCCGAATGCGCTGCTGCTGTCGAACGCCTGCTTTGATGCCGTACATAAAATAGGTATGCCCGAAGCGCGTATAATACTGTCGGAAACAGCAGTTTTTTTGGCAACATCCGCCAAAAGTAATTCTACATACATGGCAATAGAAGCGGCTTTTGCCGAAACGCAAACATCCGGCGACCTGCCCGTTCC
>JAITOP010000174.1 GCA_031289895.1 Prevotellaceae bacterium | reverse complement strand
TTTTCACTATTTTTAGTATCTCGAATTTTCGAGTAATTGATTTTCAGTGATTTAATCATCAATAAATTCATATCAGGGTGGTATAAAATATGTTAAAAAAGACGATTCATGCCAGCCCACCTGCGACCCCGAATGGGGTCGAACAATTGGGGTATGTGTAAATTTTTATCAACATACAATCCTATCGATAGTGCCATTTGGCTACAAAGTCGCCAAAATGTCTCTATCTGAATTTGCGCCAAATGTCTATTTCTCAACAAGTTCAAAATTTCAACATTCGTTCAAAAATACGAAATAGCCATTTGGCGCAAATATAGGGATTGTATGTTGGTAGAAATGTACAAATCCCCCCACATTGTTCGACCCCATTCGGGGTCGGAGATAATGCGTGGACATTCGTTTTTTATAAACATTTGAATCCTAACAGATTCATTCCATCTTTTATAGGTTACTTATTTTTTATCACTAATTTTTAACTCTTAATTTTTAATTCTTAATTCTTAATTTTTAATTAAAAAGGTGTTAATTTTATAAAATTTTGTTTTTTTATGCAAAAAAATTGTTGATTATAAAAAAAACATATATCTTTGTCGATGGTTTTACATAGGTGATGATTGTTATGACATGTGATGCACACTCCCTCCTATAATAAATTGTATCAATGTCATACACGTTAAGGAAGTAACTATTGTTACTTCCTTTGCTTTTTAAACAAAAAAAATTATTATATTTGTGCGATATTTTTAGTATTTATAATTAAAATTTTGTATTATGAAAAAATTATTTTTTGCAGCATTAATATTATTTGTTTCGATAGAAGCAAGCGCACAATTGAAACTCGGCTTAAAAGGCGGCTGGGATTTTCTGAATTTTGATATTCGCGAAAGTTTTGAAGGACAACTGAAAACAGACAATTCCATAGCGTGGAACTTAGGAGTTGTTGCTCAGGTAAAATTATCGGGAAATTTGTATTTGCAGCCCGAAATTCTTTATTCTTCACAACGAAAAATAGAAGTAAAACCTTCTTCTCTTATGCAGCCAAATCCTGATGCTTTTGACTCAAACGCTGAAATATCTTATTTCCAAGTACCTATAAATATTTTGTATAAATTCAATATTTTAGTTGTTGAACCATTTATTTCGGGAGGCGCATATTTTGGTTATGCTATCAACAGAAAAATGCCCGAATATTATTCAAAAGAAAGCATTAAAAAAACCGATTGGGGCGTAAGCATTGGCGCAGGTGTGGATTTTTGGAAATTTCAGATAAGCGCAAGATATAATTGGGGGCTTCAAGATATTTCCGAAGTTTCTGATATTAAATGGAAAAACAATAAATTTAACGTGTCGGTTGCATTTTTTATTTTATAGTTGCAAAATTTTACAATTAACACAAAACATGATTAATTTTAAAGGAAAAGTAGCAATTATTACAGGCGCATCAAGCGGACTGGGGGCAGATTGCGCCGGAGCCTACGCACAGGCAGGCGCAGACATAGCAATATTAGCAAGGCGCAAAGAAAAATTAGATGAATTAGCAGATGAATTAACCAAAACAGGAGTGCAGGTTTTGCCTGTAAGCTGCGATGTTACAGATGAACAGCAAATTAAATCGGCAATAGACCAAGTTATTTCAAAATTCGGCAAAATAGATATTTTGCTTAACAATGCAGGCGTGGCAGTGCGTGGCGGTGTACACCAACTATCGGCTGAAGAGTGGGATAAATCGTTTAACACAAACGTAAAAGGCATTTTTTTGATGTCAAAATATGTTGTTCCGCACATGATAGAACAAAATTACGGCAAAATTGTGAATGTCAGTTCAATAAATGCGCTGATAGCCGATAAATCGGATATGTTTATACGACACAGCTACAACTCATCGAAAGCGGCAGTATTGGGATTAACGGTGGGAATGGCGTGTTCGTACGGAAAATACAATATCACGGTAAACAGCATATTACCGGGACTTTTCGAGTCGGCAATGACAGAAAACTCACTGTTAAAATCAAAAGAATTTCTTGATTATTACAATTCCACCTGCCCGATGAGCCGCACCGGAAAACGAGGCGAAGTATCGGGAACGGTTTTGTATTTATCAAGCGACCTTTCGAGTTACGTAACAGCGCAACATATTGTAATAGACGGCGGTTTTTCAGTTATTTAAAGATGACTTTGAGAATTAAGAATGAAAAATTAAGAATGAAGGACTCTTTTTAATTCCTCATTTTTAACTCTTAATTACTCGTATGGGGTCGGAGATAATATGCGGACATTCGTTTTCTATAAACATTTGAATCCTAATGGATTCATTCTATCTTTTATTAATTCTTAATTTTTAATTTTTAATTGAATTGTCTCCCCTACTCGATTTTGGAATGGATAAAGTAGCAAAAAAAACAAAACCCCGACAATAAAATGTTGGGGGTTTGTTTTTATATTACAAAAAAAATTATTTTGCAAGAATCTTTTTAAATGTTGCATTTATATTTACCTGTAATCCGAGAATTCCGTACATTGTTAAACGATTTTTGCCTCTGCGGGCATCGTAATATCTCGCTCCAAATCCCAAATTTGCTTTTATAGTCTGACCTAAAACAATATTGAATCCTGCATCATAATATGCGTATTTCCAAGTGTCATCGCCATCTAAGGTGCTGCCTGCCGATGCATTTAATTCAAAAAAGCCTGCGCCATCTTCGCGCACAAAAACATTAACTCCCATGCCTAAGCCAAGAACTTGATTGCTTACCCATGTTTTTAAGCCATCTTTGTCAAACAACGCTATTTCTCTGCTGACAGGAACGCGCACCGACAGATATTTATTAAACTGATATCCAAACGTAGATACAAAATCAGAAGACATAAAGTCGCTGCTCTTTTTCAACGTTGGCTTAACGCACCAACGATAGTCTATTCCCACAGTAAAACCCTTTTCGGGTTGCGCAAATGTGTTTATCGCAAACAAACACATTAATAAACAAATTAAATTTTTTCTCATACTTTTTATTTTTAAATGTTATATAAGTTTTATTTATTCAGGTAACAAAAGTAATTTAATTGATATTAAAAAACGAACCTTTTATAAAACATTAACTTTTAGAGTAAAAGACAGGAATAAATATTTAAAATGTTTAACAGATATGAGGCTTTTTTATTGCTATGTGATGACAAAAACAAATTATAACAGATAACAAAAAAATCCTGTCAAAGATTATATGTTGTAAAATGTACAAATCCTTCCATTGTTTGACCCCATTCGGGTTCGGGGATAATATGTGAGCATTCTTTTTCTATAAACATTTGAATCCTAACGGATTCAGTCCATCTTTTATAGTTTATTTATTTTTTGTTATTAAGTTGGCAAACAATTTTTAATTCTGTGAGTACCAAATACTAACGACCAGATACCAACGACCAAATACTAACGACCAAATACCAACGACTAAATACCAACGACCAACGACTAAATACAAGAATCTTCCTCCTCAATTTCGCGGTTTGATACATATTTTCGCCATTTTTCTATTAGTGCTTGCATATTTTCGGGCATTGGCACTTCAAACAGCATTTGTTGTTTTGTGCGGGGATGCTGAAATCCCAAAACCGCTGCGTGCAAAAAATGATGAGGCACAAGCGCAAAACAATTATGTATAAATTGTTTATATTTTGTAAACGTTGTTCCGCGCAATATACGGTCGCCGCCGTAACGCTCGTCGTTAAACAGCGGATGCCCGATATGCGTCAGATGAACTCTTATCTGATGCGTTCGTCCTGTTTCGAGCTTACACTCAACTAACGACACATAACCCAAATCTTCAATAAGTTTATAATGTGTAACGGCGTGTTTTCCAACATTTTCGTCAGCAAAAACCTGAAATCGCAATCTGTCGTGCGGGCAACGGGCTATATTTCCTGTTATTGTGCCTTCGTTGTTATCAAATCGTCCCCAAACCAAAGCGTGATATAAACGCTGAACGGTGTGATTAAAAAACTGTTGCGCCAGATGTTTTAATGTTTCAAGATTTTTGGCAACAACTATTGTTCCCGAAGTATCTTTGTCGATGCGATGTACGAGTAACCCTGCGCGTTCGTCTTCGAGGTTTACATTTTCGTTTCCGCGCAAATGATATGCAAGAGCATTTACCAGAGTTCCCGAATAATTTCCGTGTCCGGGATGCACAACCATTCCGGCAGGTTTGTTTATCACAAGCAAATCGTCATCTTCGTATAAAATATCAAGAGGAATATTTTCGGGAATTATTTCTACACCGCGCCGTTCGTAAGGCATCACTATTGATATTTTATCAAGTGGTTTTACCTTATAATTGCATTTTTTTGCGATTCCGTTCACCAAAATCCAACCTGCATCGGCGGCATTTTGTATTCGGTTGCGTGATGCGCCTTCAATTTTATCGGTTACATATCTGTCAATACGAATGGGCGATTGACCTTTGTCAACTGTAAACGAATAATGTTCGTAAAGCTCGTTTTGCTCTTCGTTTATAATCTCATTTTCGTCCGACATTTTATTTTGATACAATTATTTTCTTTGTTTCTTTTAATTTTTTGCCGTCGTAAATTCGCACAATATATGTTCCTGCCTGCAAATTAGATACGTTGATAATATTATTATCGCTATTTTCAATTTTTATCAGATTTCCTCGCATATTATATATTTCAACACGTTTTGCAGTAGTGTTTTCAGCCTCGTCAGCCCACGCCATGCGTATATAATCTGACGATGGATTTGGCGACAAAACAACTCCCGTAATTCCCGCAGCTGATGTTTCGGGCGGAAGTATAGGATCGTCGGGGAAGCGGTTGGCAGGCGAAAATATAGGACGCAACATCGGCGAGCCTTCATAAATGCTTGTTTCCCACGCATTATTCAACAAAGTATAAAAAACTTTATCCTGATGATTTCTGTTACGGTCGAAACCGAGATTTATAAAATCGTCATTTGTTTGTTGCCATCCCACATAAAAATTTGTTCGGCGTCCTACAAAAACGGGTTTGGTAAATTTATATGCTACAAATTGATTCAGGCTATCCGAATATGTTGGTTTTGTGGCATTTTGAGTGTATAATATTTCTCCCGGCACACCGTTATCATCGCTCCAAACGGTAAGTCTGAATTTATTATTTTCGTTTATATCGTTTATTGTATGATTGAAATACATATAAACTCCACGCAACGAGTCGCTTGCAAAACAATAAAACTGCACAGCCACTTTTCCTGCCGCCGAGCCTACGCCAAATAATCCGTATCCGTTTTCGGCAGTGCCATCGTCGTAAGCGTAACTATCGTAAAAGCGGT
This sequence comes from Prevotellaceae bacterium, assembly GCA_031289895.1. Classification (GTDB taxonomy): domain Bacteria; phylum Bacteroidota; class Bacteroidia; order Bacteroidales; family UBA932; genus JAIRKV01. The sequence goes on along the minus strand of JAITOP010000174.1, from coordinate 4,222 downwards.
GATAATAAACTGTTGTATCGTTATATCTGAAATCCTGACGGGCGGGGTCGCTATCGGTTGTTAAATAGGCTTTTATCTCGAATTTTGCGCTGTCGGTATCCGAATAAAAATCGTAGTTGGGAATTGTGTGTATCACTGTTTTTGTTTCAAAGTCATAAATATTTTCCGAGCCTTCCGAGAACGACAGATATTCGCCGTTTCCAAACATTGGAGTAATTTCAAAATGGCGACCTACGTTTCTGTTTCCCCATCCGAGATTGGTGTATGTTACGCCTATTTTCATTTCTGTGCCAAACAGTTGCGCCCGCGCATCCGAATTATAATGACTCCATGGAATTTCTTCGTAAACATTTGTCAGCGGCTGCATTGGTGTTGTAATTGCAACGTCTTTTATAAGTGTATCAAGCGCGGTGCGTCCTCTGTCGAGATACACAAAATCGAGATTCCAATGGTCGGCGTTGCTTGCGCGTCCGGGAGTAAACTGATTTATTGATATGCTTGCGTGATTTATAAATCGAAACTGAAAACTATTTGTCAGATATTCCGGTCGGTCAACTTTAACGTGCGCTTTGAAAAAATATTTCGACAGGTCAACAGTATCTGATTGTCGTAAACAAGTATCAGTTATGCTGTTGCGATAATATATTTCTGTCATTGTAGAAGCGTTAAGCGTGGGAAATGCTTTCCACGCAGTTCGCCAACTGTTGCCGTCGGGCGAAAACTGAAGAATAAGCGAGTCGCGGCTTTCGGGCATATCGCCATATCCGCCGGCTTGAAAATAAAATGTTAAATATATTGAATCGTAAGGATATACAAGGTTTATCGGTTGCGACAAAAGTGTGTCGGCGGGCGAAGAATAAATATATCCAACATCATACAGTTCGCCTTTGCTGTTTATAGCATCAAAGGTAGCAACGCCAATGCTGGGCGCATTAATTCCGTACGAATTGTTTATGTAAACGCTTGTTCCCTGCCATTTTGTTTGGTCGGGAATAAATCCTGTATTTTTAGAAAAATCGTCTATAAAAGGCAATTCTCTTAATATCAGACTTTGCAGTTGCATTTGATTTGAGCGTTTTTTCGCAATTTTTTTCACAATGTGATTTTCCTGCAATCCTGTTAAAAGTTCCTGAGCATTAGCAATGTTAATGTTTATCAGGCTTATGATTGTAATTATTAATAATGTTTTAAAAGTTTTCATATATTTATTTTTTAATAGTCAAAGTAATATCTACATAATCGCCAAGAAAACGGCGGGTACTTGCCACACCGCTTGGATACTGGGTTTTTACAACCGCATTTTGTTTATCTTCGGTTGTTTTTATTGTCGAATCGTAAATTATTTTGCCTACATTCAGATACGATTCTATTAAAATACTTTTTGCCTCGTTAATATCTCTGCCGACAACGTTAGGAACATAAGTGTAACATTCTGACGGATTGTCGCCTAAACCAACAATTAATTCAACATCATCGCCGAAATATATTATTGGTTTTGCGTTGTCTTCGTTTGTTACAAATCGCCCTGTTTCAACGTCTTTGCTTATTTGCCCTATTACGTTGTTCATAGCCATATCGGGCTTGTAAGTGATTTTACCTACTTTTATTCCTTTGCTGCCAAGCACCGCTTTTGCCTGACGAAGCGAATATCCGACAACATTGGGAACTTCAACCTTTTTAGGTGATATACAGTTTATTGTAAGATAAATCATTCTGTTTTTCTTAACCTGAGTATTAGCTTTCGGATGTTGCTCCAAAACTGTGCCTGCGGGCGAATTTATTGTGAATATCGAATCGCTGACTTCAATTCGCAAATTATTTTCATCAGCAATTTGTTTTACATCGTCAACATACATTCCTTTAAAATCGGGAACGGGATTGCTTTCGCCGTGTCGGGTAAAACAACTTAGAAACCATTTTGAGGCAAAAATGATTATCACAAAAATTATAATAGCATATATAATGTTACGTATGTAAATATTTGACCACAATTTCTTTACATAATAACTGCCTGATTTTTCGGATTTGTTTTGTGTCATAACAAATTTATTGTAAACAAGTTTAAACGTACAAAGATATAAAAAATTGCAAATATATTTGTCGATAATAAATAATATTGTTTTTTTAATAGTTTTTAGCGTTGGGGGAAAATGGTATTTGGTCGTTGGTCGTTGGTCGTTAGTATTTGGTCGTTAGTCGTTGGTCGTTAGTCGTTGGTCGTTGGTCGTTGGTCTGAGAGGTTAACGAAGTTTGTTTTTTTTAAGTGGTTTTCAAATCAATAATTTAAAACAAATCAACAATTAAACAATTAAACAATTAAGCAAATCAACAAATCAGCAAATCAACAATTAAACAAAAAAAACAAATCAACAAAAAACCATATTTTTAATTACTAATCCAATTTTTTTTATAAATTTGCATTATTAATTAAAAATAAAAATTTTATTATTACATAAAAAACAGGAATATTTTAAATATATAAAAATCGTTATTTTAATATGACTTGAAATAATGATGTTTGCAAAAAAATCGTGCGTTTTGTTTATTTGTTTGACCGAATAGGTTTTTCACAACCGCAGATGGCAAGTGAAAGATTTAATTTAGTTTTTTTATTAAAAAAGTATAAGTATGAAAAGGGATGCCGAAAACTTTCAGAGTAGGCAAAATTAAAAATATATAGATATTTATGAGAAAAATATTAATGTTAGCATCTGTCTTATTGTTAGTTGACTTATGCAGTTATTCACAAACGGTGAATATAGGATTACGCGGCGGGTTATCTATTCCCAATGTAATTGCCGGAGGTGATAATCCTTTAAGTAAAGGCTATTCATCGCGTTTCGCCGGAGCAGGAGGCGTTTTTGCAGAATTGGATTTGAACAAGACTTTATCTTTGCGTTTGGGTGTCGAATATTCGGGACAGGGCGGCAAGCGCAATGGCGTTCAGGCGATGTCCACCGGTCAATTAATATCGTCGATTACGGATGGTATGGACATCTCTGATTTACAGGCAATGTCTGCAATACTTGCGCAATTAAATCTGCCTGACGTTTTTTATGCAGATGTTAAAAACACCGCCAAATTCGATTATTTGATGATACCGCTGTCGCTACATGCCGGCAAAGATGTTGGCAAATCGTGGCGGCTTTATGTAGGTGCGGGACCTTTTATTTCGTTTCTTTTGTCGGCAAAAGAAATATCGAAAGGACACACTAAATTGTACACGAGCAGCGACATGTCGAAAACATTGTGGGATAATGTTCCGGAAGCGGTTAAACCGTTTATTCTGGGAGTTGCTCCGGAGTTAGCATACGTTTTTGATAATGATATGGAGTTCGGCACGGCGGATATTACCAATGATTTGAAAAAGGTAAATGCAGGTATTCAAGGAAACGTGGGGCTTGCGTATCAATACAACCGTCATAGGGTTTTTCTTGAAGTTGGCGGCAATTACGGTTTCGTCACACTGCAAAAAGATAAATCCAAAGGTTCCAACAACATAGGCTCGGGAAGTGTAATGTTGGGATATGCTATCCGATTAGGAGAATAGTTTTTGAATAAAAAAAGAAGCCGAAATAAAGTAATGAAAAGTGAAAGAGGTTTGTCTCAAAAGGCAGCCTCTTTTTATTTTCATGTGATGATTTTGAGATTTTGAAGTAAAAAAAAATCTTTGAGAATCCGAAATGCTTTTTTTTGAACAAAAAAAGGCTCACCTGCAAAAGTTGTGGACTAAGATTAATCATAAACTTTAGTTAATAAACCCATTTAAATCCTAACTCCGCCTAAAAATACGTAATATGTCTTTGTATTTATCTGAAAATAAGTATGTCATATAATTTTTTATCTTCTCACATATTATATATTTCTAATTTTTACGCAACATTGAATATTTTTTTGTAATTTATTTGTTTTCAGTATTTTATATTGCCTGTTACGTGTTTTAGGCGGAATTAGGGTTTAAACTTTTAAAAATTAAAAAAAAGAGGCAGAAAACGATTTTTCCACGAACAAGTTTACAAAAGACAATTCGTCAGCGAAAGGGCTTTGCGTGGTTAGACAGTTTCAGAACACTGTTGATTAGATTTGATATTTTGGATAAATCTTGGTTAAATTGGCATTATCTTGCTTTCTTTCTCTTTTTTTTGAAAGTTTAAAAGAGTTTATTTATAATTTCTATACCACAAACGTAGGCAATATTTCTGATAAAAATTATCTGAAAAAT
>JAITOP010000148.1 GCA_031289895.1 Prevotellaceae bacterium | reverse complement strand
GATGCCTGTATGAAACACAAAAATCACAAATCAATATTCGACGAATCGGAATTTAATTTTACGCGAAGATGCCCGAATATAGCATGCTCGTCGAACGAAACTATTAAAATTATTGATTCGAAATGGGAAAATTTAAATATCGGAAAATTTATAGCATCACCATCCGAAAATGTTAAAAATCTTGTGCTTTCAGAAGGCGCAGAATTTATAAATCAAAAAAACACAGAATAAAAACGATTAATATTGTGAATTAACAGTCAAATTTATATCTTTGTATCCGGATTTTGAGCGATGGGAATAGATTTTTTAAAAGCAATAATAGTCGGTTTTTGTGGGTCGGTGGCAATCGGTCCTATTGGAGTTTTGTGTATTCAGCGAACGATAAACAAAGGGCGTAGCTCAGGATTTATCTCGGGTGCAGGCGCAGCTTCTGCCGATACTGTTTTTGCGGCATTGGCGGTTTTTAGTCTTGCTGCAATTCAATCGTTATTGGAACACAATCAAGCGATATTTTACGTTGCAGGAGGTGCAATTATTGCGCTGATAGGCGTAAAAATTCATTTCACAAATCCAATAACACAACTGAAAAAACCGAAAGTAGGAAAGTTAAAATTAGTTGAAGATTTTGCCTCTACATTTTTTCTTACCCTCACAAATCCAATGACAATTTTTTTCCTTATCGGATTGTTTGCTTTGGTAAAACTCGATTTAACCACGCAAACACATTCGTCGAGCAGTGTTGCAATTGTACTTTGGGGCGTGTTTTTGGGAGCTTGCGCATGGTGGACATTATTGATTTCGATAGTAAATAAATTCAGAAAAAAATTTCGCCTCAAACAACTTTGGATGGTTAATAAAATAGCAGGAATTATAATTTTTATTCTTGGCATTATTTCCATTTTTGAAGGAATCTGGACATTTATTTACGGATACCCGAAAGTGCTGTAAATCAATTACGAATTACAAATTACAAATTACGATTTTTTGTTTTTTGTTGATTTGTTTTTTGTTGATTTGTTTTTTGTTTTTTGTTGATTTGAATAACACGCAGATAAAAATCAATTACGACTTGAAATCTTAGAAAATTAAATTTTTATGTTAAATTTAAGTATAATATATCCTGAAATACGACGGACATAACTTTCTATCATAACATTGTCAATCTGCGAAATTTCCTGCCATCGTTTATCAGATAGGTGAAGTATGTCATTACCAATTAGTTCTAATTCATATTTTTCATTAAAAGAGTACCGTATATTTGCATCCCAATAATAAAAATGTTGCATTATTTTACTAACATTATTGCTTTCATACCCAATAGATGTTGATGTATAAAATTTATTTTTTGTGAACGAAATTTTGCCCGTATATCGTTGAATATATTGTTTATTCAAAATAGTAGTTTTATAATACGAATGTAAAAAATTAGCATAAACTGCACCATTGAATCCTTGTTTGTAACTGCTTCCCAATTCTATATTCAACGATGGCGAATAATTTTGATATTTTATTTCGTTACCCGCTATCAGATATGAATATTTATTTTGCTGATAATTAATATCTAATTTCATATTTATTGGTGCAAACAGAAATTTTTTAGAAAAAGATGATATAAAAAAAAGTGTGTGCCGTTGAGGAGTTGAAACGGTTTTAGTTTTGTTTGTCATTCCTGTTCTGTAATAATCTTTTGTTGTACTGTTTTTTATTATTTCGTAAGATATATTAGCAACGAATTGTATATTACGAAATTGATTTACAATTACAAATAGAGATGAAATTCTATGTTTTACGGAATAAATATTTTCAACATTACTACCACTTGTATAATTATTATAATCACTTACTAACATTCCAGAAATCAAATCTTTAGCTGATATTAAACCAATGTTTTCGGTGTACGAAATCGTAAATCGTTGTGATTTTTTAGGAACAAATGAAAATTCAATTTGAGGTTCAAAAACTATTTTATTATTGTCATCTAAATATCTGTTTATATTATGTTTGAAAATGATATTGTGCAACGTACCTCCGATTTTGAATCCGAAAATACCTTTGTTTTTGATAAATCGTAAATTTAAACTTTGGTCAAAATTACTTAAAAAAAATATCAGTTAATAAATTATTGTCGGTAAGTAATTCTTTATCATTGGGAATATTTTCGCATATATAAGATGTAAATGTATTTTTCATGTAATTTGTTCCAAGTCCGATACGCATAAAATATGATTCGTTAAATCTGTGTAAATAAGATAAATCTATGTTTGTATTAATGATTTTTGTTGTACTTTCCTGTAAACCGTAAAATATGTTGTTTATTTTGCTCAACGGCAAAGGCAGTAATAACGAATCTGTCTGAAAATCATAATATATCGGTGTTGTTTTATATGATAAACCTATGTTTGCCGTCAACACATGTTCTCTGATTTTTTTAAGTGCGGTAAGCGAATGGCTTGTATTTAACGATTTTTTAGTACTTTCGGCAAGTGTGTAAAAATCAATATTATTTATGTCGGTATTTGATTTTATAAATGTATCATCAAATTTTCCCTGATAATTGTAACTTGTTTTTTCCGAAACATCGTAAGTCAACTTAACAAAGGCACTACCGATAATATTGCGTGTTTTTGTTTTTGTCTTGTTTGAATAACTTTCATTTGTATCAAAATAGGTATAGCTATTTTCATCTTCGGCTTTTGATTTTGATAAATTCAAAAGTCCGTAAGAATTTATTTTAAATTTTTTACTTGGTTGTGCCGATAAATTTATAATAGTCAATGTGTTATCATTTCTGTAAATGTTTGATATTTTAGGTTGCAATAAAGCTGTTTCTGTTTCGTCAAATTCAAACGAAAACATATCTGTATTATTTAAAAATTCGTTTAATCCACCTTTCATTTTCAAATAATCAATAAAATTTAAAAGTGATTCGCCTGTGTTATTAGCCGAAAGCGTTACCGAAGTCATAATTTTTGGCAATAAACTTATTACGTTATTTTTGGTATAAAACTTGTTTTCAATTCCTCCGGCTGCGCTTAAATTTCCGGTGATTTTCCCCCAAAATTTATCGTTTACTTTCAAATTTATGGCTGTTTTTTCGTGAGATTGAAATCCGCTTAAAATATTATATTCACTGTAATTGTTTACCACTTCTACCTTGTCGGCAATGGATGCAGGCAAATTTTGTGTTGCTATCTGTGTATTTCCTGTAAATAAATCTCTGCCTTCAATTAAAACTGTTTCTACATTTTTGCCTTGTGCTTTTATTCTTCCCGTTTCGTCAACTTCTATTCCGGGAAGTTTATTCATCATATCGCCAAGAGTTTTTTCCGAACCATCGGTATAAGCGCGGGGGTCGTAACGAATTGTATCTCCAACAATTTCAAAACCTTTATAATTTGCTGTTACTTTGGCTTCTTCAATTTTAATAGATTCTCTTTCCAATATAAAATCAATTTCCAGATTATTATTGCCAAAAAATCCCACATTTACGTTTTGCGCGGCATATCCCATGCAACGTATTTCCACATTATATTGTCCGTTTTTTATTTCGTTTATTTGATATTTTCCTGTTTCATCGCTTAATGTGTATTTTATAACGGTTGAATCTTTTATCGTGCGTAATGTAATTGTTGCAAACGACACAGGTTCATTGTCGTCAGTGCTTATTTTACCTTTTATGCTGTTCGTTTGAGCAAAAATAGTAGTTGTGCTACAGAAAAGCATTAATACAATGATAAAGATTTTTTTCATCTTTTTATTTTTGATATAATTCGCAATTTATTTTAAAATTGCAATGCTTTCATGCGTTTTTCGACAGTTGCTTTGTATTCTTCTTTTGAAATTTTAGTGCCTTTGGTTGGCGGTATAATTTTGTATGATAATTCATCTGATATTTTTATAGCAATAATTACAGCTTCTTGTCGTATTACTTCCAATACCAAACCCGATAAACCTGTATAAACAGGTCCATCGCTTATTTGTAAATTTTTGCAAAACCAAACAATACTTGAATCGGTTTTGGATATTGCTTTTGTGCAAACATAATTTAATATTTTTTTTGTAGAATCTGTAACAGCCCACTCGTCTGCTTGCATTTCGCCGTCAATCAAAAAATCTTTTCCCATAAAATTTACTTGCCTGATTTCTTTTTTTGTTTTATGATTTCGGTATGTAATGTCGTCTCCCATTTGTTTATTCATATCCACTTTCATTCCCATAACTTCAATTTCATTGTCTTTCGAATCATTTTTAATGTTTCTGAACAGACTTTCTCCGTTTGAATAACAAAGACAGGATTTTAATTTTAGGTTTCGCACAGATTTTGCAATATCGTTTATTATACTTTCGTCAACTCCTGCGACTTTCATTTTGTTGGCGGCGGGTTTAGGGTGTACCTCGTAAACCACTTCAATTGTTTGTGCGTTTGTGTGCATAATCGCTATCAAACTTAATAATGCTGTAAGTAAAATTTTTCTTTTCATTTTTTTCTTTTTAATATTGTTATTATAAGTTAATTCCATTTGATTTTAAGGATAAATATCATAAATCTGTTTTTAAAATTTTAATGCATTCCTAAATTTCCAATTTTCTTTGCTGATTTTTCGGCAAATTTAAAACAAATAATCCCGATAGCAAAAAATATGGCACCATTAATTATTATTGTCGCAATATCAGCTATTACAATGTTATAATCAATCTGTTGTATAATCAACAAAGATATTTTATTTGCTTTTGCAAAAGGCATGATATATGCAAGTATATCTATTTTTGTAAGAAAAAAAGAAATTCCCATAAACAAAATTGTACTGAAAATTGAAACGACAGAGGTAACTTGCTTATATCTCAATGTTAATGCTCCTGCCATTAATGCAAGTCCCCAAATAGCGGGAACACCCAAAATAAATACAGGAATAACAATAAAAAATGACAAAATATTAATTTCTGCAAAAAAAGAAATAATAAAAATTATTGTATATAAAGGTATTATATTTAATATAAATGAAGAAACAGCCCTGATTATTAATATCTTAAAATAATTACCCGAATTTACATATAATTGTTCCATTATTCCTGACGTGCTATCGCTTGAAATACTGCCTGTTATTGAATTAAAATTTGTCGTCATCACCAACCATAAAAAATACGGGGCAATCATTGAGAGTTTACTCCCTCCCAATATCTGTGTAACATTAGTGAATTCAGATGTAGATGTTATACCCACACAAATAACCGACATAAAAACAATCGTAGCTATTGTATTTATTCTGTATCGCCACAAGTACAATAACTCTTTTTTAAAGATAGCTTTAACCATTAACATCATAATCAACATTTTTAATAAAATCCAAATAAATATTTTCAATATCATTATTCATTTTTATCATATCCGTAACATATATATTCTCTTGTTCCAAAATGCCGATTATTTCTGATAATTTAATTTGCGATATATCAACATAAATACAATTATCATCTTTACGCATTTTCGACAAAATTTCATATTTGGCAAGCAAATCGTTATTACCATCTATTTTTATTTTGTAAATATTGTTGTTGATATTTTTTAAATCAATATCATAAATCCGTCCATCTTTCATAAACAATTGTTTTGTTGCAACATCTCTGACAAAGCCTAAATTATGAGAAGTGATTAATATTAACTTGTTATTTATAAATTCACTCGCAGTAAAAAATTGTTTTAATTGATTTATTGATTCTATATCAAGCCCTAAAGTGGGTTCATCCAAAAAAATAATTGGAGTTTCGGTAATTAATGTACAAATTAAGGCGGTTTTTTGTTGCATCCCTCGCGATAACGATTCTACTAAACAATCTTTTTTATCTTGTAAACATAATGACTTCAATAATTTATCGGTTAGAGATTTTATTTTTGAAAATGGTATATTTCTTAGATTTGCAAAAAAACGGATGTTTTCCAACACACTCATTTTCCAATATATATTTCTATTTCCCTCTAATACGGCACTATAATATTTATGTGTTTTTTTTTGCTTATAAATTCATCTCCATAATAAATTTTACCTTCGTATGTGATAAGATTTGTGCAAGATTTTATAAAAGTTGTTTTTCCCGAACCGTTTTGTCCAAGTAATCCGACAATCTGATTATCATTTATTCTTATAGAAATATCATCAAGAGCTTTTACTGTTTTATTCTTGTTTCGATAATATTTTGTAAGATTTTCTGTTGATATAATTGCCATAATTTTAAAGTTTTATGAATACAAAGATAGAAAAAATATTTAATTATATTGTGTACCCCTTTTTTAGAACAGCCCAAAGACGTTTGTTAAACAATTATTTTTATAATTTCTTTTCAATGGAAAGGATAAAAATACCCTTTCCCCTCTGAAAAGTTTTTTCTTTTT
>JAITOP010000126.1 GCA_031289895.1 Prevotellaceae bacterium | reverse complement strand
ATTAAAAAATTCCACAAATTTTTTATGGTCTATCGAAACGCAAACTCTTGCATATTTTGCTGCTTCTTGCTTGCGCGATAATGTGAATTTTGCCAGCGATACGCTTCCTATTCTGTTTTCGAGCAATACTTCTTCGCTTATATTCACAATCGCAAAAATTCCAACGGGGGTGCAGCCTTTGTATAATTCGTTTGCTATAAGTCCCGATTCTTGAAGATAATTTATGTTTTTTGTGATTTCGGCTACTGTTGTGGTTTTGAAATCGGTTACTGCTTTTTTTCCTTCGGGCGTTGTGAGTAATTTTTCAATCAAAATCTGACCGAATACATTTGTTCCGTTTGTTGCAAAAGCGAGCCGCACAGCCATTTCGTGATTAAATTCGGCGTTTTTGCTGTGAACAAAACCTAAACGTTGTCCGCTAAGACCTAATGATTTGCTGAAACTATCAAGTATAACAACGTTTTCGACATCCAAAAGGCGTTGATAAAAATTGTCGTTGCTGCCGTAAAAAACGCGCCGGTACGGACTATCATAAAACACAACTGTACCGTTGTCGCTAAGCATTTTTATTGTTGCAAATAATTCGTCATCATCGTATTTATTTCCGAAAGGATTTCCCGGATAGCCAAGCAGCACGGCGCAATCTTTCAGTTGGTTAAGTATTTTTTTCAAATCGTCAAATGTATCGTACTCATCAAATTTGATATTGCGAATTATCATTGCATTGTGATAGTTGCCCCAATGATAAACAGGCAAATAAATTTTGCGCACATCTGCAATCTGAAAAGCGTTATCGATTCCCGGCATTCCGCCGCCGCAGATAGAAATACACGAAACATCTGTTTTTCCGCCGAAATATTCATCGTTTATTGCAGTGCGCAATTCGGTGCGTCCTTGACTTGGCGGATAAACCTGCATTTCGCGACTGTTGAAATCAATATTTTTCACAACTTCGCTCAGATTTATATTAACCACAGAATTAATTCCGCGTTGTAAAAATAAATATTCTTGTCCTGTTTGTTGGCTCAATTCCTGTATTTTTCGTCCCATTTCGTGGATTGCCGGAAGTGCCACGCCTGTTTTTTTTACTTTCATAATTATATAAAGATTTTAATTTGCAACAAAATTACTATTTTTGTACGAAATTATATGTAAATAATTTTATTTTTTTATTAATTGTTGAAATAAATTAATTATGACAGAACGAGAAAATCCGTTGAATACGACTATATTCAAAATAATTGCCGAAGTTGCTCAAAACGAACGGCAGCGTGCGTTTGTTATTGGCGGATTTGTTCGCGATTATTTTCTGCAACGCCAGTCAAAAGATATTGATATTGTTGTAGAAGGAAGCGGCATTGAGCTTGCAAAAAAAGTTGCCGAAAGACTTGGAAGTAAAAAAATTTCGGTGTTCAAAAATTTTGGAACGGCGATGGTGCAATATAAAAAAGTTGAAATAGAATTTGTAGGCGCACGCAAAGAATCGTACAATCGCAATTCGCGAAAACCTATTGTAGAAAACGGAACGCTTGAAGATGACCAAAATCGCCGCGATTTCACAATAAATGCGCTGGCATTAAGTTTAAATGCTGATGATTTTGGAATGCTTATCGACCCGTTTGGCGGGATACAGGATTTGAACGATAAAATTATCCGCACACCGCTCGACCCCGACACAACTTTTTCTGACGACCCGCTGCGAATGATTCGCGCAATTCGTTTTTCGGCGCAGTTGCAATTTACCATTACCGACGACGTTTTTAATGCCATACGATACAATAAAAAAAGGCTGCATATTGTATCGATGGAACGGATAAGTCAGGAACTAAATAAAATATTGATGTCGCCGAAACCATCAATCGGGTTTAAATTGCTTGACCAAGCAGGACTTCTAAATTTAATTCTGCCTAAACTTTCAAATCTTAAAGGAGTTGAAACGGTAGATAAAAAACATCATAAAGATAATTTTTTGCATACTCTCGAAGTTGTCGATAATATCAGCAAAACAACAAATAATTTGTGGTTACGCTGGGCTGCATTGCTGCACGATATTGCAAAATATGAAACAAAACGCTACGACCCCGAACACGGCTGGACTTTTCACGGACACGAATATATTGGAAGCAAAATGATTCCTGCCATTTTCGCAGACCTTAGGCTGCCGTTGCACGATAAAATGCGATATATACAAAAATTGGTTGCGCTGCATCTGCGTCCCATTGTGTTGTCGCTCGACGAAGTTACCGACTCGGCTGTTCGTCGCCTGTTGTTTGATGCAGGCGATGATATTGACGATTTGATGTTGCTTTGCGAAGCCGATATTACTTCAAAAAATGAGCAAACGCAAAAACGATACCTTACAAATTTTCAACTTGTGCGCACAAAACTCAAAGAAATTGAAGAAAAAGACAGGCTACGAAATTTTCAACCTCCAATATCCGGCGAACTTATTATGGAAATTTACGGATTGCCGCCCTGCCCCGAAGTTGGAATTATCAAAACCGCAATAAAAGATGCGATATTAGACGGAATTATAGAAAATAATTACGACGAAGCCTTTGATTTTATGCAGGAAAAAGCCGACGAATTAGGATTAATTCCACAAATTTTAAAATTTTAAAAAATGAAAAATATGTTTATAATAATTATTTTGTTGATATTTGTTTCCATCAACGCCTTTGTTTATTTCAAAATCAAAGCCATCTTACCAAAAAATATTTTTGTAATAATAATATTCAATATATTTTTTATTGCAATAATCGGCATATTTGCGGCGAGTATATTGTTCAGAGAACGCTTGCCCTTGCCCGCTTTGGCGCATATTACCAATTATGAAATGATTTTGTTGCTTGCGTTTTTTTATTTAATGTTTATTTTACTTTTTGTCGGCTTGATAAATATCACAAACAAACATTTTCACTACCTTCCTTTTGCATTAAATACAATGATTGCAAAACGCATTGTAATGCTTGTTGCGCTTGGTTTTATAGCCTTGGTAATAATTTTGGGAAGATATAATTTTGACAACATAAAAATAGAAAAAATTGATATAAATATCAATAAAAAAGCAAATGTTGAAACCTTAAAAATTGTTGCTGCAAGCGATTTGCATCTCGGTTATTCTATTGATAAAAAAAATCTCAAAAAATTTGTTGACTTAATAAATTCGCTAAAGCCTGATATAATATTGCTTGCAGGCGATATTGCCGATTCATATTCGCAACCTTTGATAAAACAAAATATGAAAGAAGAATTTTTGCAATTGCAAGCCCCGCTTGGCGTTTACGGAGTTATAGGAAATCACGAATGTTACGGCGATGCCGAAAATATTGTAAATTATTTAAAATCGGCGGGAATAATAATGTTGCAGGATAGCTCGGTTTTACTTGATAATGAGATTTATATAGTTGGAAGAAATGACAAAACAATTAAAAATCGCAAAAAACTTGACGAACTTTTGCAAAATATCGACAAACAAAAACCTGTAATTTTGCTCGACCATCAGCCGTTTAATCTCGATTTGACGCAAAAAAACGGAGTTGATTTGCAAATTTCGGGACACACGCACGGCGGACAGGTTTTTCCGTTTAATTTAATCACAAAAGCAACCTACGAAAAGCATCACGGATATTTGAAAAAAGAAAATACGCATTATTATATTTCGTCGGGAGCTGGCGGTTGGGGACCAAAATTAAGAATAGGAAGCCAATCGGAAATCGTTGAAATAACAGTGAATTTTACACGCTAAAAATTGTAAATTCATATCAAAATTTTACTAAAATTATTTTTATTATGCAAAAATACAAACACATTCTTTTCGATTTAGACCGCACACTTTGGGACTTTGACACGGACACGCGAAACACGATAAAAGAAATTTTTTACGATTACGGATTTGACAAAAAATTTGATTTTGATGAATGGTATATAACCTACAAAACTCATAATATTCGCTTGTGGGAAGATTATGCGTTGGGAAAAGTTACTAAAGCCGTTTTGCGCGACACCAGATTTTACTTGGCTTTCAACGATTTTGGAATTGATGATAAAAATTTGGGAATAGAATTTGGCAAAAAATTTGTAGAGCAAAGTCCCGACAGAACTACGCTTTTTCCGAATGTACATGAGGTTTTGACATATTTATCGAACAAAAATTATCAACTGCATATTGTAACCAACGGATTTAATGAAATTCAGTTTAAAAAATTAGATGCAACCGACATAAAAAAATATTTTGATAAGATTTTTACTTGCGAAGATATTGGTTATAATAAGCCTCATATCAAGTTTTTTAATCATGTGATAAGTTCGCTTAATTCGTCAAAAAAAGAAGCAATAATTATCGGTGATGATTTTGTCAGCGATATTTTGGGTGCAATGAAATTTGGAATAGACCAAATTTACTTTAAACCCGAATATTTGCCCGAACCTCCGATGAAACCTACGTTTCAGATAAATTCATTAATTGAAATAAAAAATATTTTATAAATATGCTTACAGTTTTTTCTAATGTTTATAAGGCTTTACAGAGTTAATTAAAAATTTAACTAAAAATTATTATTTTTTGCAGGCATATTATTATCATTTTATGACAAAAAATACGAAAATACGGAAAAAGCTATATGTTTAACGTTTTTTTTGAAATATTTTTACATAAAACTATTGACAAAGTAAAAAAAAGACTTACCTTTGTATCGGTTTTACATAGGTGATGTTGTTATGACAATTTTGCACAAAAGCCTATTACCCAAAATAGATACTTTGTGCAAATGTCATTGAAGTAAGGGGCGAATGCCCTTTCTTTATTTTAAAGAACAACGAAACGAGAATCAGAGAAATCCACAGAGATTATATTTTGGTAGAAAAACGAGGGCGAGCAAGAGCAATCATTTGTTCAACTCTAACAAATTTTCATCTTTGCGTTTTGGCTTGCGAAACAACAGGTAAAATGCCGATAAAACAACACTAATACATAATGCTGCTATATTGTATAATCTGTAATTTTCGTTGCCTATTACATTCTCAAAAATTCTACCTAATATAGCAAATATACCCATAAGCATAAATATTATATTAACAAAATTATTTGGTTTTAGGTTCCTTTTTCGTTTTTCGCCCCAAATATAAGCAACAATAAACAACAAAGCCATAAATAATGCACCAAAAAAGAAAAGAAAAAATTCAAATTTCTGTTGTCTGCGAAGAGAAAGACAAATCATAATAAAATAAAACCAGCCCAAACAAGATAGCCACATTGTAGAAAATGAAAGTGTCATATTCAGAATATTTATTTTGGCTTTACCTGAATCAACTAAATTTGATATAGCGTATTTTTTCTTAAAAAATAACCAATAACATACCAATAAAACAAAACTGCTTAATAATGAAATAATGTAGTATAATTTAAGATTTGCTATTTCGCTTTCAAATATTTTATTAAAAATACAAAATAAGCCTATGAACATAGCCAAAGGAATAAAAAAATCATATATTTTCTTACCTCGTTCACTTAATTGGTTAGGATTTTCTCTTTTTTTCTGCTTTTTTATTAATTTATCCATAATTAAAGCCATAATAAATGAAATAAAAATATAATATCCTAATTTAAATTTCTCATGTTCTCCTAAGGATGTAATTTCCACTGAAATATAAAACACGCCAATCCCAAGTAACCATAATTTCAAAAATTGAAGTAGTCCGTTTATTTTGCTCATAAAACTATAATAATTTGTTTATACAAAATTAGATGAAAATTATCATATTTCCAAGCGCGTAAAAATGAAAAAAGTTTTTTACAGAGGAAAGATATGAAAAAAAATTAGTCATACTACCATAACCTCCGCTGGCTAAAACTTTTTTTGTTGGCATTATTTTATACCTTTTTGACTCCAAATTTTTCTCTCTACTCAAAAATCACTTGTAACCCCTGATAAACCTACGTTTCAGATAAATTCATTAATTGAAATAAAAAATATTTTATAAATATGCTTACAGTTTTTTCTAATGTTTATAAGGCTTTACATAGTTAATTAAAAATTTAACTAAAAATTATTATTTTTTGCAGGCATATTATTATCATTTTATGATAAAAAATACGAAAATACGAAAAAACCTATATGTTTAACGTTTTTTTTGAAATATTTTTATATAAAACTATTGACAAAGTAAAAAAAACACTTACCTTTGTATCGGTTTTACATAGGTGATGTTGTTATGACAATTTTGCACAAAAGCCTATTACCCAAAATAGATACTTTGTGCAAATGTCATGAAAAAAAATAAAGGGTGCACGCCCTTTATTTTAATTTTAAACCGCTTGTTTGGTATTTGGTATTTGGTCGTTAGTCGTTGGTCGTTAGTCGTTGGTCGTTAGTCGTTGGTCGTTAGTCGTTAGTCGTTGGTCGTTGGTATTTGGTAGATTAAAATATATAAATTTATGTTGATTATTAATTTTCAATTCTTAATTCTTAATTTTTAATTTTTAACTCTTAATTTCACATCTATACTTAACACGGTTTAATTCTGTGTTTCGTCATTGCGAACGAAGTGAAG
>JAITOP010000118.1 GCA_031289895.1 Prevotellaceae bacterium | reverse complement strand
TTTTTTGTCATCTGTTATAATTTGTTTTTTTTCATCCATTAATTTTTCATTTTTAATTGTCTTTCCGGATTGCTTCGTCGTTCCTCCTCGCAATGACGTGCTATTAACCATTCGTAATTTCATAATTTTCGTAATTAGTAATTGAAAAATTAACTTATCTAACTCGACTTACGACTTATGACTTATGACTTACGACTTATGACTTACGACTTATGACTTACAAAAACAAATCAACAATTAAATATCTAAATATCAGTTGAATAATGAATAATGTTAATAAAAAAAATTGTGGAGTAATAGTATTTTCATACCTTTGCAGGTCAAATCAATAATAGTAATTTAATACGATTTTTACAATAAAATTATGGCAGAATTAGAAACAACAAACTCAGAATCAGAGAACATTAAGAAAAATGAAAATTATACAGCCGACAATATTCAGGTTTTAGAAGGCTTAGAGGCTGTTCGCAAACGACCCTCGATGTACATTGGCGACATAGGCGAAAGAGGTTTACACCATTTGGTTTACGAAGTTGTTGACAACTCGATTGATGAAGCGCTTGCAGGATATTGCACAGAAATAAATGTGTCGATAAACAAAGACAATTCAATAACAGTAAGCGATAACGGGCGCGGAATACCTACCGGAATTCACAAAAAAGAGAATAAATCGGCATTGGAAGTTGTGCTGACTATGCTTCACGCAGGAGGTAAATTCGATAAAGGAAGTTATAAAGTTTCGGGCGGTTTGCACGGAGTTGGTGTATCGTGCGTAAATGCCTTATCATCACTGCTGATTGCCGAAGTTTTCCAAAACGGAAAACATTTTATGCAGGAATACCGAAAAGGAATACCGCAATACGATGTAAAAGTTATCGGCGAAAGCGATAGAAGCGGCACTACAATTACGTTTCATGCCGACCCTGAAATTTTCACAACCACGTTAGAATATAAATACGATATTCTTTCATCACGCTTGCGCGAATTGGCTTATCTGAACAAAGGAATTCGCCTGAACTTAATAGATTATCGCAACGAAGTGGAAATTGACGGCACAGAAGAAAAGAAACTTGCTGAAGACAGTTTTTATTCAAAAGACGGATTGAAAGAATTTGTTCAATATCTTGATAGTACGCGCGTTCACTTAACCGAAAATCCTATATATCTTGAAACCGAAAAAGCAGGAGTTCCTGTGGAAATAGCAATGCAATATAATTCGGGATACACCGAAAATATTCATTCCTACGTAAATAACATTAATACTATTGAAGGCGGCACACACCTCACAGGTTTCAGACGCGGACTTACAACAACGCTGAAAAGTTTTGCCGAAAAAAACGGATTTCTTACCAAATTGAAATTCGATATTGACCCAGCCGATTTTCGCGAAGGATTAACAGCCATAATATCAGTAAAAGTTGCCGAACCTCAGTTTGAAGGTCAAACAAAAACAAAACTCGGCAACAGCGAAGTTCAAGCCGTAGTATCGCAGGCAACAAGCACAGCCCTTGAAAATTATCTGGAAGAAAATCCGAAAGACGCAAAAATAATAATAGAAAAAGTAATTCTTGCAGCAACAGCACGCAATGCAGCACGCAAAGCACGCGAAATGGTACAACGCAAATCGCCGCTTTCGGGCAGCGGATTGCCGGGGAAATTAGCCGACTGTTCGAGCCGCGATGCAACAATTTCGGAACTGTTTTTAGTCGAAGGAGATTCGGCAGGCGGCTCTGCTAAAAGCGGACGCGACAGACAGTTTCAGGCAATTCTTCCGCTCAGAGGTAAAATTCTGAATGTAGAAAAAGCTATGGATCATAAAGTTTTTGAAAGCGAAGAAATACGAAATATATACACCGCGCTTGGCGTAACAATAGGCACTGAAGAAGATTCAAAAGCACTGAACATGGACAGGCTTCGTTATCATAAAATAATAATAATGACCGATGCCGACGTTGACGGAAGCCATATCGACACTTTGGTTATGACGTTCTTTTTCCGTTATATGAAAGAACTTATACAAGGCGGATACCTTTATATTGCAGCGCCACCCTTATATTTGGTAAAAAAAGGAAAAGATTCGCGCTACTGCTGGACAGAAGATGACCGACTGCGCGCAATTGACGAAATGGGAAAAGGAAAAGACTCGGGAATAACGGTGCAACGCTACAAAGGTTTGGGTGAAATGAATCCCGAACAATTGTGGGATACAACAATGAATCCGGAAAACAGAATTTTGCGACAAATTAATATTGACAATGTTGCCGAAGCCGACAGAATTTTCTCGATGCTTATGGGCGACGATGTTCCGCCACGCCGCGAATTTATTGAAACTCACGCAAAATATGCAAATATTGACACATAAAATTTTCTTAGCATGAGAAATTACAGAAAAACAGCGTTAATTTTTATTGTATTATTTCTACCTTTGCTGACATTGGCAAACGGCATTAAAACAGATACAATTGCTCAAAAACCGGCACAAATAAAAACATTAATAAACGAACGCGATACTGTTATTAGTGTGGATGACACAACATTTTTAGGCAGTTATGCACTAAAAATTACAAAAAAACACATCACACAAAAAATATTCGATACTGTTTATATAGACGCAACATCGCCGTCAACCAAAAATACATTAACAGCCGAAAACGGTAACGAAGATAACGATAACGAAGATGCCGATTATGATGAAGACGATATTGGCGGCGACGAATACTCCGAAACCGATTCGGAAGAAGAACTTTCGAAATTTGCAAATGCAGAAATAAGTTATAAAATTCCCGCATCCGATATTTATCCAATGTGGACAAACTCAACAGTTAATCCTTACAAAATTGATGTTGCCAAAATAAGTGATACTGTCAGATTTGAAATGTATGATTTTGTTTATCCGATACTAAAACCTATGCACATAACATCAAAATTCGGTTATCGCAGAGGCAGAAGCCACAACGGAATTGACCTTAAACTATATACAGGCGATACCGTAGTTGCTCCAATGCGTGGAATGGTGCGGGTTGTAGGCAATAACGGAAAACGCAAAGGATACGGAAATTTTGTGGTAATTCGCCATTACAACGGATTGGAAACGGTTTATGGTCATCTAAGCAAAGCACTTGTTGAAGAAAACCAAATTGTAGAGGCAGGCGATGTAATTGCACTCGGCGGAAATACAGGACGCTCGTCGGGTTCGCACCTGCACTGGGAATTACGATATTTGGGAAATCCGATAAACCCCGAAGATGTTATTGATTTTGAAAATAACAAACCAAAATCGGAAGTGTATAACATGGACAAACAAAAAACATTTGAACATGTTATAGAACAAGCAAAAGCCCGCTTTTGGACAATAAAAAAAGGCGATACACTCGGCAGAATTTCTCAACGTACAGGAGTTCCGATAAAACGAATTTGCACACTAAACAAAATCACAACAAAAACAATTTTGAGAATCGGACGGCAATTGAGATATAATTAGATTGGTATTTGGTATTTGGTCGTTAGTCGTTGGTATTTGGTCGTTAGTCGTTAGTATTTAGTCGTTAGGATTTGGTCGTTGGTCGGAAGTTAGAGGTTTTTTAAATTTGTTATTGTTGATTTGTTTAATTGCTTAGTTGTTGATTTGGTCTTGATAACTTTATAAACTTTTTACTTTATAACTTTATAAACTTTATACTTTATAACTTTATAAACTTTTTACTTTATAAACTTTATAACTTTTAACTTTATAACTAATTAATTTTCATGAAATCTGAAATCATAATTTATAAGGCATCTGCCGGTTCGGGAAAAACTTTTCGATTGGCTACCGAATATA
>JAITOP010000040.1 GCA_031289895.1 Prevotellaceae bacterium | reverse complement strand
AAAAAAGTGCGGAGTACAAAAGTAAAATAGAATTGCAACCGCTCACCCGCACGATGTTTAAAATAAAAAAGAAGAAAAACAGAAAAATGCTATTTTAGGTTATCTCATTTGTAATTATAGAGATGAAGTATAACTTATATCTTGTAACAAAAATAGTAGATATTTTAAAAAAAATATAATATGGAAACTTTAGTACAAGAACCTGTTGCCACATATAACAAAATTAATTTTGGTTTTGGTAATTATTCAGAAGACAAAAAACTTTATCCAATTTTGAAATGGGCAGGAGGAAAAGAACAAGAATTAAAATATATAATTCCTAATTTACCCGAAAATTTCGAGAATTATTATGAACCTTTTGTTGGTGGTGGTGCTGTTTATACAGCATTACAAGCAAATAAATACTTTATTAATGACAAATCTGACGAGTTAATCAATTTGTATCAAAGTATAACAAACGGGAATCGAGACTTCTTTTTTAAAACCACAGATGAAATCATACATAACTGGGATTTGCTGACAGATGTTGTAATTATAAATAAAGTTTTTTTTGTTGAGACATATAAAAAATATTCAAAAAATTTAATAGATGAAAACAAACTAAAAAATATTCTTTTTGAATTTATTTTGACACACGCGGAACAATTTAACGGAATGTTCTCAACTATTTTTAACTTCAATATTGAAAACTTTATCAAAGAAATAAAGATTAATCTCATTCGCAAAATAAAGCGAATGAAAGAATTAGAAAATATAAAAAGTCAATTACCGGATAATGATATTTTAGATAACATTGAAACGGCACTAAAAAGTGCTTTTTATATGCACTTTCGGCATATTTATAATAACACAGAGAAATATAAAATAGGAAAAGCATTTAAAGCCGCAATATTTCTTTTTATCCGTAATTTTGCGTATAGTGGTATGTTTCGTTATAATTCAGATGGAGATTTTAATGTTCCATACGGAGGAATTGCTTATAATCGAAAGAATTTTTTGAAAAAAGTAGATTATTTGCGAACAAAAGAACTAAAATTGTTATTAGATAAAACAATTATTGAAAATCAGGATTTTGAGTCTTTTTTTGAAAGGCATAACCCAACAAACAATGATTTTGTATTTCTTGACCCTCCTTACGATACTGAATTTAGTACTTATGCCAAAAATGAATTTACGAAAAAGGATCAAGAAAGGTTAGCAAATTATTTGATAAAAAAGTGCAATGCAAAATGGATGATGATAATTAAGAACACTTATTTTATTTCTGGGTTATATTGTAAACAAGGATTAAATATTAGTTCGTTTGAAAAAACATATTTAGTTAGTTTTATGAATAGAAATGATAAGAATGTTGAACATTTATTAATAAAAAATTATTAGTATGAACGAAAGAATATACGAAAAAGATTTGAGGCTACCAGCATTATATCTTATCAGTATTAAAAATGGTAAGATTAATACAACTGAATTATCGCAATTACTTAGGGATATTTTAGAACCATCGGGCGAAGATTTGGAAATTATTACGAATCGAAATGATGATTATTTTTCACAAATTGTGAGAAATTTAACAGCAAGTAAACGACCATTTGTAAAAAATGGGTACATTAAAAGAGATGCTAAAGCCGGAAGTCCGTTGTTTATAACAAACAAAGGCAAACATTACCTATCTGAACACAAATTAGAATTAGAGTATTTGCTCACAAATGATTTTGAATACAACGACATAAAAGATAATCTCAAAAAAATTGAAACAGAAAATAGAATAATTCATTCTTTTGATGAAAATGTTATCATTTTAGAAGGACTAAAAAGAGTAACAGAAATAGCTGTTTATGAACGTTCAAAAAAATTAAGAGACTTTGCTATTGATTATTTTACTGATAATGGAAAAATTAGTTGCAATTGTTGTAATTTTAATTTTCAAGATTTTTATGGGGAACAAATCGGAAAAGGATTTATAGAAATACACCATACAAAGCCAATTTTTAAATATGAAGATGACGATTTAGAAAATACTCTTTCACAAGCAGTAACTAATTTAATACCCGTATGTTCTAATTGCCACAGAATGATACATAGAAATCGGAATAAACCACTTGAAATACAGATATTAATTGATAGTATAATTGCAAATGGAATCTTTATTAGATAATAATATGTTTATATTTTCAAATAAATATTTAAAAATACCACTTTTAACATCAATTTAAAACAAAAAATACCCAAAAACCCCTGCAAGTATTATTATTTTTATTATTCCTATTTTAAAAACGTAGGCAAGTAGAAATGATATTACACAAATTATAACACTTTTATAATCAGCGAAATTGTTATTATTCATAAGCATTAAGGCTGCGGCGGCAATTAGTCCGATGGCTGCGGGTGTCATTCCTTTGAGTGCGGCAGAAAGGTATTTGTTTTTTCTGAAATTAAGAAAGAATCGGCACACAATCAGCATAATAATTATCGAAGGCAGGCAAACGGCGAATGTTGCAACTGCCGAACCTAAAATATTTCCGCCTGTGGCTGTGTATCCAACGTAAGTTGCGCTGTTTATTGCAATAGGTCCCGGAGTTGATTGCGAAATGGCAACAATATCTGTAAATTCTTTTATACTAAGCCATTGATGATTATCAACAACTTCGTATTGAATCATCGACAGCATAGCATAACCGCCGCCAAAACCGAATAATCCGATTTTGAAAAATGTTATAAACAACTGAATTAAAAGACTTAACATTGTTTTGAAATAAAAGTATTATACATAATTGAGCCTAAGCCTGCAATCACTATCACAATCACAGGCGAAATTCCTAAAAGCCAAACTGCAATTGCCGACGCGACAGTAATAATAATTACACTTATTTTGAAACCTTTGTTTTTCAACATATTCACCACAGGCACAGCAATTAACGCCACTACTGCCGGACGTATTCCGCAAAAAATACGCTCTACCGTTTCGTTGTTTCCCAATTCAGCAAAAAATATCGCGACAAGCAAAATAATTGTAAACGAAGGTATTACAGTTCCCAGCACAGTGGCAAGCATACCTTTTGTGCCTTGTATTTTGTATCCCACAAAAACGGCTGTATTAATAGCAATAGCACCCGGCGCCGATTGTGCAAGCGTAAGCATTTCGGTAAATTCATCGTTGTTTATCCATTTTCGTTTGTTAACTACCTCTTTTTCAATCAACGGAATCATAACATATCCGCCGCCGAGCGTAAACATTCCTATTTTAAAAAATGATATAAATAATTCAAAATATTTTTTCATCAAAATCGAATTTTCTAAATAATTTCGCCGTGTTTATTTGTTTGTGTTTGCGTTAAAATCCTTTTATTTATGCGTTTAGCAAAATTATATCCATTGTAAATAAAACCTGTGTAAATTTGCACTAATCGTGCGCCTGCAGCGAGCATATTTATAACGTCATCTTCGGTCATAATTCCGCCTACGCCTATAATCGGCAAATCGCCATCGGTTTTTTTGTTTATATACGAAATGATTTCTAATGAGCGTTTTGTGAGTGGTTCGCCGCTTAAACCGCCATTGCCTGCGCGCTGCACTTCTTTTTTAGAAGTTTTAAGATTATCGCGGGATGTTGTTGTATTTGTTGCTACTACGCCATCCATGCCTATGGTGCGGATAATATCAAGTATTTCATCAATTTGTTCAAAACTTAAATCTGGAGATATTTTTATCAGCATTGGTTTATAAGTATCTCTGTATCTGCGAAATTCGGTGAGTTGAGTAAGCAATTTTGTAAGATGTTCGCTTGTTTGCAGATTTTGTAAATCGCTGATATTCGGGCAACTTATGTTTATCACAAAATAATCGACATAATTATATAGTTTGGATATTGTTTTTTCGTATTCGATTGGCGCGTTTTCGTTGTCAATATCTGTATTTTTGCCGATATTTCCGCCGATAATTAAGTTGCGTCTGCGTTTTTTTCGCAGATTTTCAACGGCATTGTCAACTCCGTTGTTATTAAATCCCATACGATTGACAATTGCTTTATCACGTAAAAGCCTGAATAATCGCGGTTTAACATTTCCCTTTTGAGCATTTCGCGTAACCGTTCCTATTTCTATAAATCCAAAACCCAAATCGGATAATTCGTTGTAAACTTCGGCATTTTTGTCGAATCCGGCAGCAATGCCCACAGGATTTTTGAAGTTAAGTCCAATAACTTTACGTTCGAGTTTTGGCGATTTTACTACATAAATCAATCGCAACAGATAGTTACAAAAAGGAATATATTTTGTTATTTTCAGCAGACTAACAGTAAGATTATGAATCCTTTCGGGATTAAACATAAACAATATAAAACGCAATAATTTATACATAATACAATTTTTATTTATAATGCAAAATTAGTCAAAAAGTTTGTAATTTTATTATTCCGCATAAATGTTTGCTCAATTTATTGATTTTATTTTGTTATTATCTGTTATTGTTAAATTTATCGGCGGTTATGATAGAAATTTTGCAATATCAGAAAAAAGTATTTTCTTTGTAAATAAAATTTATAAATTAATATGTGCAAATATTAATACTAAAATAATGATAATTATGAAACATTTGTTTAAAATTTTGCTGGTCTTAATGACCTTAAATTGTTGTACTTCAAAAACAAAAATTCTAACCAAAACGGAATTTACCCTAATTTATTTTGATTCATTGAAACTGCGATTACCAGAAGTGGATTTTAAAATTATTTCGGATTTAACAATCACTTCTTCTTTTGATGAGAAAGAATTTAAGCATATTCTTGATAATGCTTATCAAGAATATAAATTACAAACAAGTTCGATTAATGCAATTATTACAAACCACATTAATGCTTCTTCTGAATTATATTTAGATAAGAAAAATATTAAGGTCGAACGTATTGTACCGGTAATAAAATCAAAGGATTATTTAGATAAGGTGAACCAATTAACAGAACAACAGGAATCTAATATTGTCTATGAAAAATATAATGACCAATTAATAATTGTATATTGTGAAGATACTGAATACGGTATATCTTATTTTGATAAGGATCATTTTCAACAATTAGGTATTAATACAGATACATTGCTTGCATTTTCTATATCGAATTTAAAAAGACTTTTACCTGATATTCAAAGCATTGGAGAAAACGGTAATTTTGGTATAATTGCAGGTGGAAATTATGAGGCAAGTTTAATTCTTTTCCAAAATATGTGGACAAAAGAAAATTTTGATGTTAAAGGCGATTTTGTAATTGCAATACCCAACAGAGATGTTTTGCTTATTACAGGAAGTACAAATATTGAAGAAGTACAAAAAATCAAAGAGTTAGCAGAAAAATCATATAAAGAAGGGACATATAATATATCACCTTATTTGTATAAATGGAATGGCAAAATTTTTGAAAAATATAAGTAAACCATCAAAACTTTTTTTTAGGCACAATGAAAAATAATTAGCAATACTCAATATTCGCCTCTGAAAATTCATATTTATGTTAAAAAAACTCATTTATACCTAATTTTATAGACAAAACAACCTCAGTAGAAAAAAAGTTATCACACACAACCTCATTACATCATTTATCTGTATTTCTGTACGGTATTTAGTATTCGGTCGTTGGTATTTAGTCGTTTGTTCATCATTCATTATTCATCATTCATTATTAAATTTAATGAAGTAATGAGGTTAAAACATATACGTTAATGTTGCTACAGAGGTTGTTTTGTTGGAAAAATTAGGTGGAAATAAGGTTTTTGTGCTTGCCGACATCTGCTTTCAGCAATTTGGCAGCAAACATTTGCAGCAATGTGGGCTATAAATAACACCTCAAAAAAAGATTTAGCCGATAGAAATTAATTTTGCAATATCAGAAAAAAGTATTTTCTTTGTAAATAATATCTCTTTTTGATAACAAGAATATTATTATAAAATTAAAATTTAACAGTATTTAAAAGATAACTATGAACATTAGAGAAATTTTAGAGCAAAAAACAAATGAAGAACTAATCGCAATTACAGGAGAAGATAGGCTTAAATATGTTGACGAGATTGTATCAGTTGCCGAACAAATACTTATGGAAAGGCATTTTCTTTTTTTTGAACCGGAAAGCAAAAATGTAGTTGAGTTAAAACGGAAAGCAAAAAAATCGAAAAAAAAACCAAAATTAACAGGATTTGCCTTTGCACCATTTGTAGTCGGACTGATAGTTGTAGTTCTTTCTTTTGTGGAAATTCCTTTTCCTAATAATTTTTCTTATCAGGATGTTGTAATTGTTATGGTATTGATTAATATTACAATACGTATTCTTATTTTAATATGGTTTAACATCGAAATGAACAGATATAATATAAAACATCAATTTAGATGGATGGTTTTAGGACTTGTATTTGGTGGCTGGGCATTGATTGCTTTTAGTTTTGTTTTGAGTTACCGACCTATACCTGAAGATGATGACAAGGATGCCGCCGAAAATTATTATCTTAATGATGAAGATAATTATCCTGATTATATTGAAGAAGAATCGGATACAGAGTAATTTATTTCAATATTATTCAAAAAAAATGCGTTTATTGAGGGCAATAAAATTCAAAAGTTTTATCTGAATAGCAAATAATTATACGTTCAACTTCGCGGCGTATGGTGCTTTTAATTTCCGGTTCGGGCAAAATGTTATTTTTTTGCGCAAAAATTTCAGTTTTAATTTCTGTCGGTTCTATTTTTGCCTTATCTTGTTTATAATCATTTGTTTGTTTGTCGACTAATTCTGTATTCGGCTCAAATAAATTATCGGTTTTATTTGCAAAAATCGCTTGTT
>JAITOP010000378.1 GCA_031289895.1 Prevotellaceae bacterium | reverse complement strand
CCTCCGTTTTTCATTGGAGTATTGGTATCAAAATAGCTTCCGTAGTTATCGTGATAAAAATTAAATCCTGCGTTTAATCTGTATTTTAATCCTTCAAAAAATTTTATTTCGGCATACATTGTATTAAACGAACTGAATCGGCGCCGTTGTTCTTTCCATAAATCATTATCTTTAATCAACAATGGATTCATCATTGGGTCGGCATTATAAGAATATCGAGGTTGTATATTAATGGTTCCATCGGCATTATACGGCGAAGTAAAAGGCGTGAGAGTTAATATACTGTACATAACATCAGCACTTTCTCCATCTGTAATGCCATAGGTATTTAATGAATTAAGTCCGATTTTGATATTGTCGTTTAGTTTTTGGTCGATAGTTGCACGTACTGAAAATCTTTGATATTGAGGTCCCGGCATAATTGCTGTTTCTTTATAATATCCAACGCCCAACGAAACCTGAGTAGATTCGCTACCTGCCGATAAATTTATATCATGGCTTGTTTTTATTGGAGTTTCGTACATCAAATCTTGCCAGTCGGTTGACCTTCCTGCATCATACATGGCTTGTTCATCCGGATATAACATTCCACTATTGTAGTAAGCCGCTCTTCGCAGTTCAATGAATTCTTCGGGCGAATACAGTGTATATTTTCTGACAGGACCACCAACTCCAACATAACCATGATATGTAAGCTCCGGTTTTACTTTTTGTGCGCCGCGGTTGGTTGTAATGATAATTACCCCATTAGCGCCTCTTGCTCCGTAAATAGCTGTTGAAGATGCATCTTTAAGTATTTCGAGCGACTTAACATTGTTGGGGTCAACATCGTTAATATCTCCATCAAAGGGTATTCCATCAACAATAATCAAAGGGTCGTTACTTGCTGTTAATGAACGAGCTCCTCTGATACGAATTTGAGGCATTTGCCCGGGACGAGTAGAGGTTTGCTGTATTGATATACCTGCAACACGTCCTTGAATAGACTGAGTAATGTTAGCTACCTGAACTTCTCGGAGTGTTGCTTCGCTCACAGAAACAATAGCACCTGTTACATCCGATTTCTTTTGAGTACCGTAGCCGACAACAACCAGTTCGTCTACACGTTCTACTTCTTCTTCAAGCACTACATTAATGATGCTGCGCGTGCCTACCGTTTCGTTAACAGTTTTGTAGCCGAGCGAAGAAAATACAAGCACAGAATTTCCATTCGGTGCGGTAATAGAATAGTTTCCAGCCACATCAGTGGTTGCGTATCTGCTGGTGCCTTGCACCATAATTGTTACGCCTGCCAAAGGTTCTTTAATGTCTGTTACCTGACCCTTAACCGTAACTTCGCCTCCTGCCTGAGCAAACAAACCTGAGGGAATCAAAAACATCATGCAGGCAACTATTTGAAATAGTTTTTTGTGGAAACCTGCTTTTTTTAATTTAATTAAATACATAGTTTTTTTAATTTTTTAAACATAAATTTGTTGTTATTAAAATAAAAATTGTTGTTATTAAATATTTGTTACTAAATGAATTCTATTCTAATTTATTCTTTCTTTATTCTATATTTTTATTTTTCTATATCTTTATATTTTTATTATTATATATCTTTGTCGCTGCATCGAGAATATTCGGTGATGAAATTTTGGGTATCTTGTGTATTCATTAGGATTACCACGCTCTACATTGTTGTAAAATACTGCCATAATTTATATGTTTAATGCTCAGTTTCATTCAGGTTTTGTCCTATAATTTACATTATGTTAAGTTTTAAATAAAATAAAATCAGGGCATTAAACGTTTTTTAACTTTAAAAAAAGATATAGTTAAATTTGTAACTTTCAGAAAAACAATTTACATTTGTCGTCAAAGTAAACATAATGTAAATTATGGGACAAAATTTTTTATGCGGAGTGTTAAAAAGTTAGGATTTGGTAGTAAAAAAGAGCTTGCAAATTTATGAATAAATTTTTAAAGTTGTAAAGTTTTTAAAGATTGTAAAGATTTTTTTCAAATCAACAAACTCATAATTCTCAATTCGTCAATCATTGGATTAAATTTAAACTATAAATTTATCTAATTTCAAAAATATTTAAACCATTTATAATCTTCTTCGGAAAAAATAGTATAATTTCGCATAAAATTACAGAGAATTATGATTGGAGCAAAAAACAAAATTTATAAAGAAATTCGTTCATACACAGGAATTACATTCGGACTGTTTTTGTACGTGTTGGCATGGGTGGCGTTTCTGATTCCCAATGGAATTGTCGGCGGCGGAGCAACAGGTATGGCAACCGTTATTTACTATCTTTCGGGACAAATAATTCCCGTAAGTTATTCGTTTTTTATTATGAATGTAGTTTTGCTGGTGATAGGATTTTATATTTTAGGCAACAGTTTCGGCATAAAAACTATTTACGGAATTGCGTTTACTTTTGTGATGCTCGCCGTTTTGCCCGAACCTAAATTTATCACCGAATCGTTCAACGAAAGCGACAAACTTATTTGCGCCATTATTGGTGGAATTATCAGCGGATTTGGAATAGCGATAACATTCCAAAACGGAGGCAGCGCAGGCGGTACAGATATTGTTGCAATGATTATGACCAAATATCGCAACATCTCGCCCGGAAAAGTTTTTCTTTATGCCGATTTGATAATCATTGGCTCGTCGTTTTTTATAAATTGGGATTTTCGCACAATTGTTTACGGATACGTAACTATGGCAGTGTTTTCATATTCAGTAGATTTGCTGCTTTCGGGTTCAAAACAATCGGTACAGATAATTATAATTTCGGAAAAATATCAGGAAATTGCCGACAAAATTAACGACGAAGCGCATCGGGGCGTAACAGCGTTAAATGCGTTAGGATGGTACACAAAAGCAGAAAGTAAAGTTCTTCTTGTGATAGTGCGTAAACGCGATATGAAACAAATTCATAAGATAATAAACAGCGTTGACAAAGACGCATTTATTTCGGAATCGAACGTTATGGGCGTGTACGGACGCGGTTTTGATGCTATGAAAACAAAATAAATTGCGATGATAATAACATTAAATAATATTGATTTGTTTTACGAAAAAACAGGCGAAGGCAAACCGTTTATTTTGGCTCACGGCAACGGCGAAAGTCATGAAATATTTGACGAAACCGTTAATCTGCTAAGCAAAAAATATTGCGTATATGCCGTTGATACACGAGGACACGGGCAAAGCAGCAAAACCGCCGAATACAATTATCAGGATATTGCCGACGATTTTGTAGCATTTATAAAACAACTGAATTTGGAAAAACCGATATTTTACGGCTTCAGCGATGGCGGAATTGTCGGATTGTTAATAGCCTTGCAGCATCCCGAATTATTGTCGAAACTTATTGTAAGCGGAGCAAATGTAACTCCAAGCGGGTTGAAAAACAAATGGCTTTTTTTGTTTCGCTTTTTATACTTTTTCACTCGCAACAAAAAAATAAAAATGATGCTGCGCCAACCAAATATAAGTAGCAGGGAATTGAGCCAAATAACAGTTCCTACGCTTGTGCTGGCAGGACAAAAAGATATAATAAAACAAAAGCACACCCGCTATATCGCCAATCAAATAACCAACAGCCACCTCAAAATTATTGAAGGCGAAAATCACGGAAGTTACATTATTCATAACACAAAATTGCTTGAAATTATTGGCGATTTCATCACTTACACTTAGTAACAAAAAATAAAATATTATTTTTCAAAAGAGCAAGCCGTTAGGTTTGCTTCGATTGGTAGAAAAATGAGCCACCTTCTGTATCGCAAGCCGTAGGTTTGCGACCTCTAATTTTGTTATACCAAACAGTTACCAAAACCCTTATTTCCAAAAGCCGCCCTTAGTAACAAAAATTAACCTCGACATTCTACCCTTATTCCCTTATTTACAACACTTAAATAAGGGAATAAGGGTATGTGCTACCTGTTTTCAGCTACTAAGGGAACTTTATATAAATAAGGGTTTTATATGTTTTTTATTTTCTGTGTCTAAATCGGTATTTTGATAGCTGTT
>JAITOP010000384.1 GCA_031289895.1 Prevotellaceae bacterium | reverse complement strand
TCAACAAAACTGCCTGTTTCTACAGTTTTTACAATAAAATTACCATCTGTTAAATCAAAAACGGGATATGTAACCATTTTCGATATGTCTTCCGATTCCTTTTCGCATGATACAAAAAGAGTTAGAGCAAAGACCGATAATACCATTATTTTTATTATATTTTTCATATTCTGAATTTTTAATAATTAAACATTATTTATTCCACCATATTTTTTCGCCAATACCTTTATTTTCAGGAGTATTTGGATTTCTATCCGTTTCTGTTGAGGGATAAGGCAATCGTTTTGGAAAAATGCCTGTATATATGGAATTTACCGCTGAAATTAAAAAGTTGGGATAACCTGTACGATTATATTCAAAATATGATTCTATCGGATTGGTGATAGCGCAATCAACCCATTTTTGGGTAATTATAGCAGCTTGCTTTTCATCAAAAGTGCCTGACGGATATTCATAAACGCCTCCTGCGGCGATATACGAAGAACCATCCAATCCGTATTTTGCAAACGATGCCAATACGCCTGCATCATAATTATCTTTTCCGCTTTGTGTTTTCCATTCCTTAGCCTCTGCCTGTAAAAACTGACTTTCAGCCTTAGAAATAAATACGACAGGGTCGGTTGGAGCAAACTGTCCTCTCGACAAACTATTATTAGGCACAATGTCGGATGTTGGACGCGAACCATAATCAATAGCCTTGTAAACACTCGTATTTGGCGCGTATTTATAAATAAACGCTAATCGGGTATCGTTGTTAGTATTCATAAAATTGAGGAAAGTATTGCAGCCACGAATATTTGGGTCGCCTAAACCGCTTGATGCAACTTCGCTTCCATATAAAGGATTGTATTTTCCTGCTTCGTTTGCAAAATCACCAATTTTTGCATCTTCCGTTAAAAAATTATTTTCTGCCAAAAGAGAAGTAATTCCCGCTAATGATAACGGTTCACGAATATATATCTGACGCAGATAAATTCTTAATTTCAAAGTATTTGCAAATTGTATCCATTTATTGATATTTCCGCCGAATATT
Source organism: Prevotellaceae bacterium (assembly GCA_031289895.1). GTDB lineage: Bacteria > Bacteroidota > Bacteroidia > Bacteroidales > UBA932 > JAIRKV01. Next base: position 4,847 of record JAITOP010000384.1, on the reverse strand, counting down.
TTATCATTTTCAGCAGCATCGCCTTCATTATTTGTATTTAATGTAAAATCTTTGCTCAGTGCTTCATCTATACGAGAAATCAGCGCATCGTAAATATCCTGAGATTTATCATATATCGGAGATAAATTACCCTGTACAGCCAATAATGCTTCGGAAAATGGTATATCTTCATGTAAATCGGTCAAAACCTGAGCGGTATAAACTTCCATAACTGTCGCCATTAAATAAAATTTCCAGTTTTCGGCTTCGGCAGCTTGTTGTTTTACAATAGAATAATTTCGTAATGCGTTCACATATAAACTATTGAAAGAACTTCCAAGAGCTTCGGGAGATACATCATTATACACCCACCGTAAGTATTGCTGTGCTGTATTTGATTGCGTAAAATGTTGAGACCAAAGTGTTCCCAATATTGCATATTGACCTCCGGTAACAGCCGCCGTACCTAAAACCGCACGTGGAAATACCATATAATACGGAGCATCTGCCGGAGAATCAGGATTTGTATTGACATCAAAAAATTTGTCGCATGATTGTATGCTTAATGCCAAAAATCCAAGTAATAATATAATTGTTATTTTTTTCATCGTTATTATTTTTTTATCGTTTTATAATTACATTTTAAGTTTAATGCTGAATCCATATCGTCTTACCGTTGGCATGGTACTAAATTCGCCAAATTCAGAATTAAGGTCGTTACCAAAAGTTGTTACTTGCGGGTCAATAAATTTATTGGTATCAGGTGTCCATAAAAACAGATTGTTACCAACAAAGTTAATATCAATTCCTTTTACAAATTTATTGTTAAACCATTTTGCAGGTAAAGTGTAGCCAATTACTATTTCGCGCAAGGCTACCATTGTTTTGCTAAGCAGAAATGATTTATCTAAACTGATACCGCCATTGTCCCAATAAGTACCTATTTCACTGATTGATACAGGCGTTGTATTTGGCACATATTTGTATATTTGATTTCCTTCTGCATCTAACAAAGGATTACCATTAGCATCATAATCAGGAAATTTTTGTACCGAATTTGGTACTACAAAAGGGTTACGGTCGTTATAAACAGTTTGAGGAGCGTTTCCCACAAAATAATTTATATTTGCTGTTCGCGAAAACATCAAACCGCCTTTACGAATATCAATTGAAAAACTAAAATGTAATCCTTTGTATGATAGATTGTTTGAAAATCCCATCTGATAATCAGCCTGAGATTCGCCAATAATATCATGCTCGGGAAGAGCAACAGGAATACCTTTTGAATCGACAACAATATTTCCCTGAGGGTCTCTTTCGGCTACTCTGCCTGTAAAATAACCTAATGCCATTCCTTCTTTTGCATAAAAACCCATAGTTGTAAGCCCTCCCAAACTAACTTGGTCTAACAAATCGGATAATTCAATCACCATATTACGATTTCGTGTAAATGTATAAGTGAAATTCCAATTCCAATCAGAAGTGCGTATAGGATTGGCTGTTAGTACAACTTCCCAGCCTTTATTCTGAACGTTTCCTAAATTATCAAGTTGAGATGTGTAGCCCGATGTGTTGGCTATAGGCACTGCAAGAATTTGGTTTTTAGAATTACGTTTATACCACGATACATCCAATCCTAATTTATTATCCAAAAAACGAACATCAAGCCCAAATTCTATTTCGGATGTTAATTCCGGTTTCAGATTTGGATTAGCAATAGTAGCGCCCGGTCCGTAACCTCGTATTCCACCGAATGGGAAACTGATTTTACCAAACGGATAAGTTATATCTCCGCTTGTGTAAGTGCTTTTCAGCAGATATTCGTCAGGGTCATTACCTGTTACGCCATAATTTGCACGCAGTTTACCATAAGATATTATTTCACTGTCTTTTAATGTTGAAAAAGCATCGGTAAACAAAAAACTAAGACCTACCGAAGGATAGAAAAATGATTTTTTATCTGTCGGCAATGTGGAACTCCAATCGTTACGGGCTGATACGTTGAAATATAAATAATTTTTATACGCTAAATCGGCTTGTGCAAAAACGCCCATTAATCTGCGTTTATTAGTAAGTGTAGATACCGAAGGAGTAGATGCAGAGTTACTTATATTATAAAATCCGGGAATAATTAATCCTGTAACATTCATATTTTGGCTTTTAGAATAACGCATATTTATATTATATCCTAAAATTCCATTTAAACTAAAATCATCGTTTAATTTAGGTTTAAACGCCAAAATAAAATCGCCGCTAAGTTCAGACCTCATTCCTACATATTCTTCAACATAGCCGGGGTTGGATACATTGCCATCATTGGGCGAACCGGGTGCGGCTGCAAAAACAGGCTCCCAAATTTTAGCCCGCGAAGAAATAAAATCTTCGCCAACTCTTGCTGTTGCTGTGAGCCACGAAAGAATATCGGCATCTACCTGAAAATGTCCAAACAAATGGTCTTCATTTCCTGTATTGCCATATTCTTCCAACGTATAATACGGATTTACAATTCCATAAGACGTATAATAATTATCAATATTGTAAAACTTATTTTTATAGTCTTTCATATCAACAATACTGAAATCTCTTGGTATCTGCATCAGATTGTTATACACGGTGTAACCCTGCCCCGAACCTGCCTGACTGACATATTTGTTAGAATAATTAACAGAGGCGGACGAAGTAAAGATTTTTCCTTTAACAGAACCTTTGAGCGAAAACGCATTTCGTTGATAAATATCCTTATCCGTAGGCAATACTCCATCTTCGTAAACATTAGAATATGATGCGTAGTATGTAGTATTTTCTGTTCCGCCGTGTATTGCAAATGTATTGTCGGACGTAATTCCTGTATCAAAAAAATCTCTTAAATTATTTTTTTGCGCCGCGTATGGTTTGTACAACTGTTGTCCGTCAACAATGCTTCCCCATACTCGTTGCTGCCCATCAAATTTAGGTCCCCAGCTGCCGTTTTCAATGGATGAAAATTGTCCGCTCCATCCCTGTCCGAATGTATTTTGCATTTCGGGTAGCCGTCCAACTCGCGAAAATGTTGTATTGCTTGTTACATCAATAGATAAATTGTTTTTTGCCGCTCCTTTTTTAGTAGTAACCATTATTACTCCGTTAGCAGCGCGAGAGCCATAAAGTGCAGATGCAGACGCTCCTTTCAATGTTGATACTGATTCAATATCATTAGGATTAATGTCATTTAAACCATTACCAAAGTCAAATCCGCCATTCAGACTTGTACTTTGTGTAGCAGAATTGCTGACAGGAATACCATCTACAACAACAAGCGGCTGATTACTTCCACCAATTGACGAATAACCTCTAAGTATAACACGTGTAGAAGCTCCCGGTGCGCCCGAAGAACTTGCGATATTCACACCTGCTATTTTTCCTTGCAGTGCATTTAACGGACTGATAGCAGCCGCTTTGGTAAGTTCTTCGCTGCCTACCTGAGTTACAGCGTATGAAACACTTTTCTCAGAACGTTTGATACCCAGCGCTGTAACAACAGAACCTTCGAGTGTAGTAGCATCAATTACTAATACAATATTAATAATTGAGCGTGAGCCAATAACTATTTCCTGCGTTTTGTATCCAACGAAACTAAACACAAGAGTATTACCGCCGGCAGGTACATTAATTGTGTAATCACCGGTGTCATCAGTAAGCGCACCTGCTGTAGGTGCTTCTTTTACAGAAATATTTACATAGTCGAGGGGCTTCCCCTGTACATCTGTAATTTTTCCTGTAATTTTGGTTTGCGCCTGTGCAAACCCAATGCTCGCAATTACGAGCAGCATTTGTAAAATGATTTTCTTCATGCGAATTTTTTTAATGATTTTGTTTTAATTATCTTTAATTTTGATAAAGATATCTCTCTTTTTTTGCAAATATAAATCATTTAACATATACTTGCAACTTATATCAGAAAAAATTTGCAATTATTTTTATATAATATTGATTATTAATTCATTAAAATCTTACAGAAATGTTAAAATCGTAAAATTTAACCTATTTTTTCAAACGAAATAGTTATTTAAAACTTAATAACATTATTCTTTATTCGATGTTTTTGTGATATTATTTGCGTTTTTTATTCTTATTTTTTTAATTAATAACGAATATAATGATTTTTAACATTAGAAAATCTCAAAAACTAACTTCCATAACTTACTCAATCCGTATAAATTATTACCTTCACGCATAATTTTCGGATATTTATTTAATTTAAACAGATTCTAAATTGATTTGGTTTATTACAAATCGTAACCTAAAATAATATTTCATAAGAAAAATTTATTTTGTATAATCATAAAACATATACGTAGCAACGGATATACGCATTTATTAATAATATGAAAACTGTAAGTTAAATATATTTTGTTGAAAATTGCTGTGCATTTAGAAATCGTTACGAAATAACATGATTTTTTATTATGGTTTTGTTGGAGAATTAGGCGTCATTGCGGGCTTGACCCGCAATCTCCTCAAATAAACGGGGGATTGCGGGTCAAGCCCGCAATGACGGTAAAAATAACACCTCAAAAAAGTTTTAGCATCTTTTTTAATGATGTATACTCCACTCGGTCTCCGTCAATGCGAGTGCGTAGCCCGAAGCAATCCAGTAAATTACTTATTTACGCTGGATTGCTTCGCAAGCTCGCAATGACGAAAACGCAATTTATGACCAAGTGCAGTATAACATTTCCTTAGCAAATAATATTTGATTTAATTTTTGTTTACACATCAAAAGTGAATATTAGTTAAAATTAAAATATTTTTCATGCCAATTAAACCTTTTTCAAAAACTATTATCAAACTTTGCAGTTGTTTTAATTGTTTAATTCGACAGTTGTTTT
>JAITOP010000359.1 GCA_031289895.1 Prevotellaceae bacterium | reverse complement strand
CCCGAACCTGTAACAGGATTGCGATGTTTGCCTTGTGTTGCGACAATTTCGAGCATTATTTCGGCAATTTTTGCTTTGTCGCCGCCCGCCTGCGCCTCAATTTGAGTAAACGATGCGCTGTCAACATTTAATGTTTGTACATCAATAAGGATTTCGTTGTCATAAATTTCATCCATATTGTTATCAATTTTGTTTGCCGGTTGCGGCAACACGCCTTTCGGCTCAATTACACGGTGCGTTCCGTATTTGTTTCCTTTTTTTTGCATGATGTTTTTTTGTTATATTGTTTTACATTTTTAAATATTTGAAATTCCATTTAAGTCTGTTTCCATATTTATTGTCATTATTTAATTATAATTCATTAAAATCAGTTTACTGTCAGTATTTTTTTACAAAGATAATTAATTTAATATAATTATTCAATATTTTCTTTATTTTGATTACTTATTTTTATATTTATCGGCAATCATAAAAGGCTAAAGTATAATATTTAGTGATGAAAAATAAACAAATTATAACAGATGGAATGAATAATCAGTGTGCATCGTAAAACGACCAACGACTAAATACCAACGACTAAATACCAACGACCAAATACCAACTACCAACAACCAACCAACAAAATCCGCACACAAAATAGCATACGGATTTTTTGGGGGTTACACTGGTTTGTTGTTTGGTATTTGATTTTGTTTTATTTATCTCAATGCTGCCTGTGCTGCTGCCAAACGTGCTATAGGCACGCGGAACGGCGAGCAACTTACATAATTTAATCCTATGCGATGACAAAATTCAACTGACGATGGTTCGCCGCCATGTTCGCCGCAAATGCCTACTTTCAATTCGGGACGTACGCTGCGACCTTTTTCTGTTGCCATTTGCACCAATTGTCCTACTCCATTTTGGTCGAGAACTTGGAACGGGTCAACTTTCAAAATTTTCTTTTCCAAATAAATTGGTAAGAATGAGGCTATATCGTCTCGGCTGTAACCGAAGGTCATTTGTGTAAGGTCGTTTGTTCCGAATGAGAAAAATTCGGCTTTGCTTGCTATCCGGTTTGCTGTGAGCGCTGCGCGTGGTATTTCAATCATCGTTCCTACTTTGTATTCTATTGTTTTGCCTGTTTCTGCAAATAATTTTTCGGCTGTTGTGCGGATAATTTTTTCCTGTTCGGCAAATTCATAAAGAATACCTGTAAGCGGAACCATAATTTCGGGTACTGCTGTAACTCCTTCTTTTTGCAATTCTAAGGCTGCTCCAAGTATTGCGCGTGTTTGCATTTCGGTAATTTCGGGATATGTATTTCCCAAGCGGCAACCGCGATGTCCAAGCATTGGATTGGCTTCGTGAAGTGCATTTACCCGTTGTTGTATTTTTTTGAGCGATACGCCCATTGCATCTGCCATTTCCTGTTGTCCTTTTTCATCATGGGGAACAAATTCGTGCAATGGAGGGTCGAGCAAGCGAACGGTTACAGGAAGGTCGTGCATTGCTGCAAAAATTCCTTTAAAGTCGGCTTGCTGATATGGTAATATTTTTGCAAGTGCTTTACGCCGTCCTTCGGCATCTTCTGCCAAAATCATTTCGCGCATTGCTACTATTTTTTCTTCTTCAAAAAACATGTGTTCGGTGCGGCAAAGTCCTATGCCTACTGCTCCAAATTTACGTGCAACTACGGCATCATTAGGGGTATCGGCATTTGTACGTACTGTCAAGCGGGTATATTTATCGGCTAATGCCATCAGTTCTTCAAAATCGGCATACAATTCGGCTTCCTGTGTATTTAACGAGCCAAGATAAATATCGCCTGTCGAGCCGTTTAGCGAAATATCATCGCCTTCTTTCAAAACTATGTTATCAATTTCCATAGTTTTTTCTTTATAATCAATTTTAAGCATTCCTGCTCCCGACACACAACATTTTCCCATTCCGCGTGCAACAACAGCCGCATGTGATGTCATTCCGCCGCGTGCCGTAAGAATTCCTTGTGCTGCTGCCATGCCTGCTAAATCTTCGGGTGATGTTTCGATACGAACCATTATAACTTTTTCGCCGCGTGCCGCCCATTCTGCCGCATCGTCTGCGTTAAATACGATTTTGCCTGATGCTGCTCCGGGTGAGGCTGCCAATCCTTTTGCTATAATTTTTGCTTTCGCAATGGCTCCTTTATCAAAAACAGGGTGCAGAAGTTCGTCAAGTTTATTGGGTTCGCAACGCAAAATTGCTTCTTTTTCGTTTATTATACGTTGGTGCAACATATCCATAGATATTTTTACCATTGCTGCGCCTGTGCGTTTTCCGTTACGTGTTTGCAAAAACCATAATTTACCTTCCTGTACGGTAAATTCCATATCCTGCATATCTTTATAATGATTTTCGAGTTTTGTTTGCAGTGCGTTTAATTCTGTATATATTTCGGGCATCGATTCTTCCATTGATGGATATTTTGATAACCGGTCGTTTTCCGAAACGCCTGCAAGTTTTGCCCAACGCAAAGAACCTTCTTTGGTAATTTGCTGTGGAGTGCGGATTCCTGCAACAACATCTTCGCCTTGTGCATTTATAAGATATTCGCCTACAAAAATATCTTCGCCCGTAGCGGCATCGCGGCTGAACGCTACGCCCGTAGCCGAAGTTTCGCCCATATTGCCGAATACCATTGCCTGTACATTTACGGCTGTTCCCCATTCTGCGGGGATGCCTTCCATTTTACGATACAGAATGGCGCGGTCGTTCATCCAGCTATCAAACACAGCACAAATTGCACCCCAAAGTTGTTCGTAAGCATCTTCGGGAAAATCTTTGCCTGTTTGTTTTTTTACTGCTTCTTTGAATAGTTTTACAAGTTTCTGAAGGTCGTCAACCGAAAGTTGGGTATCGAGTTTAACTCCTTTTTCTTCTTTTATTTGTTCAATAATTTTTTCAAAAGGGTCGATATCAATTTTGTTTGCAGGTTTCATACCAAGCACAACGTCTCCGTACATTTGCACAAACCGGCGATACGAATCCCACGCAAATCGTGCATTTCCTGTTTTTAGAGCCAGACCTGCAACAACTTTATCGTTCAATCCAAGATTAAGAATAGTATCCATCATTCCGGGCATAGATGCTCGCGCACCCGAACGCACCGAAACTAAAAGAGGATTTTCTATGTCGCCGAATTTTGATTTCATCAATTCTTCAATACCTTTAATTGAATTTTCAACATCGGTTTTAAGTGCGTTAACAACTTCGTCTTTGCCAACAATGTAATATTCGTTGCAAGTTTCGGTTGTAATAGTAAACCCGGGAGGAACGGGTACGCCTATAAGATTCATTTCAGCAAGGTTAGCACCTTTTCCGCCCAATAAATTTTTCATGTCTGCTTTGCCTTCGGCTTTGCCGTTACCGAAAGTATAAACACGCTTTTTTTCTGCCATATTTTAAGATTTTATTAAATTAATATTTGTTTTAACATTGTAAAAAGTTTGCAAAGGTATAAAAATAAATTAAATCACATAAAAAAATAAAAAAAAATTCGGTATTCGGTATTCTGTATTCTGTATTCAGACTTTCGTAATTCGCAATTTTCGTAATTCGTAATTGATTTGGTTTTGATAATCTTCTTTTTGGTATTTATGATTTCCTTTTTGTTTCTTTTTATAATTCCAGCATTTTATGCAATCTTCTTTGGTTAATGTGGGATTATCTTCAAAAAAATCTCTTGTGTATTGATTATATTCAAATTGCTTTCCGATAATGTTTTTTTTTCCTGATTTTTTGTCTTGTAATATTTTCGTATATATTTCTATTGCTTTTCGGTAAGTTTCTTTGCCTTTGTTTTCTTCCATCCAATTCATAAATTGCACATTATATTTAAAATGCTGGCTTGTTTCTTTTTTGAAAAATGTTCTGTGTATTTCGTTGTTGCTATAATTTATGTCTATTATTTTATCCAATGCCGGCTCAAAATTTTGGGTTTTTGTTTTTGATTTGATTTTCACTTTTTCGATAGGTTTATTTTCTATAAAATTGCAAATATTTTCCAGCAAATTTTGTTTTGAACCATTTGCCGACAAATTATTTTCCCTACATAATTTTATCAAATCTTCTTTCAAAAAATATGTATTATACAAATCTTCTTTTGTTTTGGGTAAGTTCATAATATTTTATTTTGGATTTTTT
>JAITOP010000340.1 GCA_031289895.1 Prevotellaceae bacterium | reverse complement strand
CTTGGTCATAAATTGCGTTTTCGTCATTGCGAGCTTGCGAAGCAATCCAGAGTAAATAAGCAATTTGCTGGATTGCTTCGGGCTACGCCCTCGCAATGACGGATACCGCGCGAAGTATAACAAAGATACAAATAATTTATGAGTAAAGCAACTGATAGCCAATATTTTATGTTGTTTTTCGTTAAAATTTAAACAACCTCTAAATTTTTTTATAAAAATTTCTTTGTGGATTTTGTGAAATATTAAATTTACGAACAAAAATCAAGCTAAGCGCAGAATAATTACACAAAAAATATCAATAAAATGCGTGATATTGGTAAAACTTGTTTAATTTTGCAAATCAAATAAAAATATAAAATAAATTATTAATTTAAATTAAAAAATAATGAAAAAGATTATCGCATTAACGCTTGCAGTTATTTTATCGTTTAACACTGCGCTTAGAGCCGACGAAGGTATGTGGCTTTTGCCTTTACTTCAAAAAATCGGTTTTCCCGAAATGCAAAAACTTGGGGTACGGCTTACTGCCGAACAAATTTACAGTATCAACAATTCGAGTTTGAAGGATGCTATTGTTATTTTTGGTGGCGGTTGCACCGGCGAACTTGTTTCGGAACAAGGTTTAATTCTCACAAATCATCATTGCGGATATGGCGCAATACAGCAGCACAGCTCGGTTGAACATGATTATTTGAAAGATGGTTTTTGGGCAATGTCGCGCGACCAAGAGTTGGCTACGCCCGGATTGGCTGTGTATTTTCTCGAAAGTTTTGAAGATGTTACCGATTCGATAAATGCAGCAACAGCAGGCATTGCCGACGAAAACGAACGTCAAGCCGCAATCCGCAAAAAAACTATAGAGCTAACAGCAAAATATCAAGGATTAAAAGGCATTCGCGCTACTGTTTCGAGTTTTTATGCAGGCAATATTTTTTATCTTATAGTTTACAAATTTTACAGCGATGTGCGTATGGTAGGCGCTCCGCCGTCGGCAATAGGCAAGTTTGGCGGCGATACCGATAATTGGATGTGGCCTCGACACACAGGCGATTTTTCGATGTTTCGCGTGTACGCCGATAAAGATGGAAATCCCGCAGAATATTCGCCCGATAATGTTCCGTATAAACCAAAACAACACCTGAAAGTTTCGATTAAAGGCGTAGAAAAAAACGACTTTACAATGATTATGGGCTATCCGGGTCGAACACAGCGTTATATGACTTCGTGGGAACTTGACGAACGTATGAATATCAGCAACGCTTACAGAATACATATTCGCGGTATCCGTTTGGATTTGATGAAAAAAGATATGGAAAACGACAGAAAAGTGCGCATACAATACGCATCAAAACATGCAAGCGTAAGTAATTATTGGAAAAATTCGATTGGCATGAACAAAGCACTGCAACATTTGAAAATTTACGACAAAAAACAACAACAGGAAAACGATTTTGCCGCTTGGGTGAACGCAAATGATGCCCGAAAACAAAAATACGGCGAAGCCTTGAATTTAATACAAACATCAATTGCCGACAGAACCAATATTATGAAAAATTCGGTGTATTATAGCGAAGCTATCTCGGGAAGCGAAATTATTACAAATGCGTTAACTGTAAACTCATATCTTAACTCAATAAAACAACAGGAAGATGGCGACAAAAAAGCCGAAATGCTTGCCGATTTGAAAGAAAGTGAAGAATCGTTTTTCAAAGATTATAACAAACCCACAGATATAAAAATCACAAAAGCACTTTTCAAAGATTTTATCGAAAACGTAGATGCAGAATACAGTCTCGACATATCTGCGCAAATTGACAGCCTGTATAACGGCGATATAGATAAATTTGTAGATGCTCTGTTTTCAGCATCAATATTTTGCGATAAAGAAAAAATGGATGCCTTTCTCGAAAATCCCGACGAAGAAATACTCAATGCCGATTTAGCAAATCAAATATATGTTTCGGCAATGAAAATTTCTACGGGACTGCGCACAGCCTTACTGCAAAATAATGCCTTGTACAACAAAGGACGCCGCCTGTACGAAAGCGGACTTATAGAAAAAAACGCCGGCAAAAAAGCAATGTATCCCGATGCCAACAGCACAATGCGCCTTACCTACGGAACGGTGATGGATTATTATCCAGCCGATGCCGTTCATTACGATTACATTACAACACTCGAGGGCGTGATGCAGAAAGAAGACCCCGACAATCTCTTTGAATTTGAAGTTCCGCAACGACTGAAAGATTTGCACAACGCCAAAGATTACGGCAGATATGCAATGAAAAACGGAAAACTGCCGATAGCCTTTCTTTCGACCAATGACATTACCGGCGGAAATTCCGGAAGTCCCATAATGAATGCCCGCGGCGAACTTATAGGTTTAGCATTCGACGGCAACTGGGAAGCATTAAGCGGTGATATTTATTTTTATCCCGAACTGCAACGCTGCATAAATGTTGACATCCGATACGTTTTGTTTATCATCGACAAATACGCAGGCGCAAAACACCTTGTTGATGAAATGACGATAGTTAAATAGTT
>JAITOP010000313.1 GCA_031289895.1 Prevotellaceae bacterium | reverse complement strand
AGACATTTATATCTTATTTATTTTGCATCTCTTCACAACACAAAGTTACTGTATTTCAGCAATTTTGCTAAACATCATGTTAATTTTTTTTGCTAAATATCAGCAAGTTATCGGACTTGCGGAAGTTGAATAATTAACCATTAATCATTAACAATTAACCATTATTTTATTATCTTTGCGCCCGAATTAAAAATTATAAATAAAATGAGAAGAAATATCGTAGCAGGAAATTGGAAAATGAATACTACCGTAAATGAAGGTGTAAAATTAATTTCCGAAATTATTGAAAAATCAAAGGATTTATCAGATGTTAAACTTATTGTTGCTCCGCCGTTTACGCACATTTTTAGTGTTGGCGAAAAATTAAAAGGAACTAACATTGGTTTGTCTTCGCAAAATTGCGCAAGCGAAGAAAAAGGCGCATACACAGGCGAAGTTTCGGCTGAAATGCTTGCAAACATTGGCGTTGAATATGCAATCATAGGACATTCGGAACGCCGCGAATACTTCGATGAATCCGATGAAGTTCTTTTGAAAAAAGTTAAACTTGCGCTTGCAAATGGCATTGTGCCTATATTTTGCGTAGGCGAAGAACTTTTCTTTCGCGAAAGCGGCGACCATTTGGATTATGTGTGCGCTCAATTAGATGCCATTTGCGAACTTAGCGATGATGATTTCGAAAAAATTATTATTGCCTACGAACCAATATGGGCAATAGGTACAGGCAAAACGGCAACTTCCCTGCAAGCTCAGGAAATGCACGCGCATATTCGTAATGTTTTGGCGGATAAATTCGGCGAAAAAGCAGAAAAAACTTCTATACTTTACGGCGGAAGCTGCAAACCGAGCAATGCAAAAGAAATATTTGCACAGCCTGATGTTGACGGCGGTTTAATTGGCGGCGCAGCACTAAATGCTGACGATTTTATTGCGATAGCAAAAGCGTTTTAATTAAGAATTAAAAATTAAGAGCCAAGAATTTCCAAATTTATTTGAATTGCTAACAGTTTGTTTGGAACAGCATAATACAAATAAAACAGGCTTTAGCCGAATATTTCTATAATATTTTGGCTAAAGCCTGTAAAATTATTGTCTTTTTATTCTCCATCTGAAGATGGTGGCAATTCAAAGCGGATTGCAAATCCTTATACTCCATTACGCAGGATTGCAAATCCTGCGGGACGGGAGAATCACAAACGTTCAATTTTGCCGTAACCCTCATATTCGTCAATATTTTATTAACATCTGTATATTTCTATCTAATATTTATAAACTATTCCTGTGACACTTGCTTTTGTTCCCCCAGTAATTCCAGGATGTCCTCCTTTACCAGTAGTCGTTAATATTAATACAATATGACATCCTTTGGCTGCGGCACTCTTTTTTAATTTGTCCATTGCTTTTTTTCCGTTTTACCTTGATTCGTAGTACTCCAACCACTACTTGCTTTTGCCATAATTTCTCCAACTCTTGTTAGTCCATCAACCTCTGACTCAATATTTGTAATCATAACTTTGTCCCAATCTAATTCACTTGTAACAATAACTTTGTCAGTAACTTTTTGAATTCTACCATTTGCAAATTTTACCTGAGATACCAAATTCCTTGTCATTGAATTGACTAACTCTTCTCCAGCGTATTTGTATTTAATAGATTTTTCACCCATTTCTGTGACTTTGCAAATAATTGAATCTCCCTTATGTGTGAAAATTTTGTCTTGTGAATATACAATGCTGCTGCTTATCAAAGCAATTAAAATCATTAAATATTTTTTCATCTAAAAATTTGTTTAACGTCCGTCCTCTAACGGACAATTAATTAATATTTTTTTCCTACTCTAACGGCTTCGCAGGTCTTGCCCCGTTTTTATAGTGGTTTCTGAACTCCACTTTTTGCTCTCTTATTTTACATTGTTTCTGCAAGATTTTTCCAATGTTTTGTCACTATGGGTTGACAGCCCGTTTTTGCCGTTTTTGTTCGGTTTATTTGGGCTTGGCTCTTTATATGTAAGCAATAAAAAAAGCGTAAAATTGCTTGTTATATTGCTTATTTCACGCTTTCGGGTAGTCCAATACCCTTGTAAGTAAAGTAAGTACAAACAATTCACGCCTTTGGGCGCGAACCTTCGCAAACTTATTCTTACTTACATTTTTGAATTTGGACTTTCGAAAGCGTAAAGAATAAGAGCTAAAAGCTCAATTATTTATTATTCAATTTCTTATTATTCAATTTTTTATCTTTTATTTCATCATATAATTTTTTGTTTTATTTATGCAAATATATAGAAAAATATTAAAATATGTAAAAATATATTTATTCATTAGAACTAAGAATTAAAAATTAAGAATTATTTGTTATTCACAAATAACTTCTTAACTTCTATAACTTCTTTGCTCTCAATTTTTAATTTTTAATTTTTAATTCTTAATTTTTAATTCTTAATTTTCCTCGTCTTCTTTTACTCTGATTGCTTTTAGAGCCATATATCCTGCGCCAATAAGTACGGCATCGTTGTTGAGTTTTGAGGTTTCTATTTTTACTTTTTTTATTGATATTGGTTGTGCGTGTTTTTTGGCTTCTTCGTAAATATCATCAATAAATTGCACTGCGGGACCAAATACTCCGCCGCCAAAAATTATTTTTTCGGGGTCGAAAATGCTTACAAGGTTTGCAACTGCCATTCCCCAAAACGTAATAGCGGTGCGCATTGTACGCTTTGCTACATCATCGCCATCGTTGTATGCCGAAAATACGTCGTGGGAGGTAATTTCATCCGTCGTTTTCTTGCTCAGAATGCCTGTATATGTTTTGTCGCCGGCAATAATTTCGCGGGCAACTTTTGCAATTCCTTCGCCGGATGCGTGATATTCGAAACATCCGCAGGGCGCAAATTTATCGCGGTAAGGTGTGTCTAACGCCCACCAGCCAATTGCTCCGGCAATATCATGCGCACCTCGCACAAGCTGATTGTTCACTATTATTCCTGCGCCTATTCCCGTTCCTACGGCAAGAAAAATTACATTTGCGCAACCTTTTGCCGCGCCAAGCCAGCTCTCGCCAAATATAGCACAGGCGCGGTCGCTGTCAACAATAACTTTTACATCTTTGTTTACAACTTCGCTGATTTTTTGGCGTACAGGATAATTTTCCCAGCCTTCGATATTCGGCGCCCACACGCAGCCTGTATCGTGATAACTTATGCCCGGAATACAAATTCCGATAGCATATACAGTTATTTTTAAATTATTTGCTTCGACGATTATATTTTTTACAAAATCCTGAATAAGTAAGCCAACATCGTCGCCTGTTCGTTTTTCGAGTTTACGTGAATCTGTAAAAAGAAGTTCTCCGTTTTCAGAAAACAATCCGCCCGAAAGCTTTGTTCCACCAAGGTCTAAACCAATTACTGCCATTTTTTTTTATTTTTAAATTATAAATTTAGTCGTTAGTCATTAGTCGTTAGTCGTTAGTCATTAGTCATTAGTCATTAGTCGTTAGTCGTTAGTCGTTAGTCGTTAGTCATTAGTCGTATTTTTATATTAAGCAGATTAAGCAGATTAAGCACATTCTCTCATTCTCACATTCTCACATTCTCACATTAATCACAGTCTCACATTACTCACATTCTCACCTTAATCACATTCTCACATTCTCACATTAATCACATTATTAATCATTAATCACTAACCTTTGTTCAATAGATTCCCGAATAAACGCATTAATACTTATACCGTTTGCGTTTGCCATGTCTGCAATTTTACTGTGAATTTCCGAAGGTATTCGTATATTTAAAACGCCATTATAAGCCTTGCGTGGTTTTATTCCTAACTCTTTGCAACCTTCTATATAACTGTCGATAGCCTCTTTAAAATCGTTTTCCAGTTCTTCTACCGTAATGCCTTCGTATGTAATACAATCTTTTGTCATACCAAGCACCTTTCCGTAAAGACATTTATCTGTCTTGCTGTATTCTATGCTTCCTTGATAGCCTTTATATTCTAAATTATTCATCTTTTATTAAATTATTGGTTATTAAATTATCATTTATTTCTTTTAGTGTTGTTTCTTTAATCGCCGCGCCCGACGTATGCGGTCTATGTATATCTATAATAACTTTTGATTTTTGATTTTGAAACCTTACCCGCGAGCCGGATGTTTTGCCTTTATTGCTCACCTCAAAACCAAGTGCTGTTAAAAGTCTTACTAATTCATCAAATGTAAAATCTTTCGGCAGTGTCTTAAATCTTGCTATTAGTTTTTCTTTTGTACTCATCTAAATAATTATTTATACAAAAGTAACTATTTTTAGTTGCAAAAAATCATTTTTCAAAAATGAAAAACAGTTATTTTTTATTAAAATATTCAGTAATTCAGTATTTAGTATTCAGTAATCAGTATTTAGTATTTAGTCGTTAGTATTTAGTCGTTAGTCATTCTTAATTTTTAATTCTTAATTCTTAATTTTAAAGTCGCTGGTCGTATTAATCACATTCTCACATTCTCACATTAATCACATTCTCACATTAATCACATTCTCACATTAATCACATTCTCACATTAATCATTGTCTTCAGTGTTTTTATCGTTTCTTCGGGTTCTTCTATAAATCCGTTATGTCCTGAATTTTCGAGGATAGCGAATGTTGCCTGCGGATATTTCTGCATTATATTTTCGGCAATATCAAATGTTATATAATTATCGAGTTTTCCAAAAATAAAAAGCGTTTTTTGCTGAATTGTTTTGATAAAATCATTCATATCTTCGCGTGTTTTCATTGCTTGCAGGCAAGCTATGATTCCGTTTATGTCGGCAACGGTTGCTGTATCTTCGATTGCAAAAATTTCTTCGTCGAATTTTTTCACATTAATATCTGCAAATCCGCGTGAGATATTGGTTTTAAGAATAAGTTCCAATTTTCCGGCGCGTATCAGTTCTATTTCTCTGTTGCGGTCGTTCTTTTTTTGTTCGGTGTCGGCATTAGGCGTAGAACTCAACAGGCATAAGGCTTTTGTAGTTTCCGGATATTTTTTTGCAAATGCCAGCGCAACATATCCGCCCATAGAATGTCCGACAATAAAACATTCGGAAATTTGTTGTTTATCTAAAATTGATTTTATGCAGTCAGCCATAAAGTCCATTGTTGTAGCGCCTTCGATAAAACCCGACAAGCCGTGTCCGGGTAAATCAACCGCTATTATTCTGAAATTTTTTGATAATTCGGCGATTATATTTTCCCAAACATCCATTGTTTCCAAATATCCGTGCAGCAAAACTATTGTTTTCCCTTTTCCCGTATCGCTTACACGCATTGCGATACCATTTGCTGTTGTAAAAAAATCCATAAATTTATTTTTTAATTATTAATCGTTGCGTTCAAATGTTATTGCCTCTTCAACAAGCGTCCATTTTCCATTTTTATACATCAGTCCATCATACGAAATATCAGGAACATAAAAGCGATAATCGCCTTCAAAATTTGGATTTACAGGAACAAGAAAATTATAAATTATCATTTTCTTTTCGATATTATATTGCATATACATTGTAGAACGAGCATTGTATTCAAATATTAAACGTAAATTGTTGTTTTTCCCGAAAATCGGAGCGCCGAAAACAGGTTTTTTATCGTCATCAAAACTTAAAACATCAATGACTTTTTTGCTCGATAAAATTCCTTTCAAATCGTTACCCAGCAAGGTGTATGCTTTTTTGCCGTTTATATACATTTCGATAATATTGTAATAAACTGCGCCGTACCATTTGTTGTTTTCAAATTTTTGGTCAATCATGTATTCGTTGTTTTCGTTCACATCCTGCAAAATAAATATTCCGGAAGGCGATTTTATTATTCCGTAATATTTATACATTCCGCGCTCGGTAGGCATGCTCCACGTGTAAATTCCGACATTTTTATCTTTCGAAAACAGTTGCGAAATGCGTTGCGGAATATCAAGTTTTTGCGCTTTTGCGCCAACGCTTATTAACTCTGCAATTTTATTGCAAAAAGTGTCGGCTGATTTTATTCGTTGTTCGGTATTTCCTTCGGCAAGTATTATGTTCAATTCGTTTACCAAATTGGTTTGAGCAGATATTTTATTATTTGATAAAACTGCTGCAAGCGTTGCTGTTATTACAAAAATTTTATATTTCATCGAGTATTGAATTTATAATATTTACAATTTCTTTTATTTGATTATTTGTGATTGTAAGCGGCGGCGAAATGCGAAATGCAGTATCGCAAAACAAAAACCAATCGGACAGCAAACCATGTTCTATTCCTTTGTTTATAAAGCTTTCGCGCAACTGCGAACATCCAAGTTCTACGGCTAAAAATAATCCTTCGCCTCGCACTTCTTTAATTTTTTTATGAGTTAAAAGTTGTTTGAAAAGATTTGATTTTTCGTTTACTTCTTCTAAAAGTTTTTCTTCGATAATAATATTTAGCGATGCAAGAGCTGCCGCGCACGAAACAGGATGCCCGCCAAACGTAGTGATATAGCCAAGTGCAGGATTTGTTTTTAACGCCGACATTATTTTGTTTGACGATATAAATGCGCCCAAAGGCATTCCGCCGCCCATTGATTTTGCAAGGCATAAAATATCGGGAATCACGCTGTATTGCTCAAATGCAAACAATTTTCCTATGCGTCCGAATCCTGTTTGTATTTCATCAAAAATCAGTAAAACATTTTTTTCATCACAACGTTTTCTTAGTTTTTTCAGAAAATCATTAGTCGGAACTACAATGCCCGCCTCGCCTTGAATTGGTTCAACAATAACACATGCAGTACGTTCGGTTATCTGATTTAAATCGTTTTCATCATTAAAATTTATTATCCGCGTATCTGGCAAAAGCGGACGAAACGAATTGCGGTATTCTTCGTTTCCCATAACGCTTACAGCCCCGTGCGAACTGCCGTGATAAGCATTTTTAAACGACAGCATTTCTGTGCGACCGGTATATCGTTTTGCAAGTTTCAGCGCGCCTTCTACACTTTCGCTGCCCGAATTTACAAAATATACCGACGATAAATTAGATGGTAACAATTCCGTCAAACGCTTTGCATACAACACTTGCGGCGATTCTACATATTCGCCGTAAACCATCACGTGCATATATTTTTCGGCTTGCGATTTTACAGCTTCAACAACTTTCGGATGACAATGTCCTACGTTGCTCACCGAAACGCCTGCAATCAAGTCGATATAAGCCTTTCCGGCTGGCGAATAAATATAAATTCCATCGGCGCGGGCAACTTCTACGCACATTGGAAAATCTGATGTTTGCGCAAGGTGCTGCAAAAAAAGTGTTCGTAAATTTAATCCGTTTTCATTCATATTCATCTCTGATTTTTTTGTTGATATTTAATGTTTAATATTGTTCGATTATTTTATCGGCGCTGCGAATTGTTGCTTGCAACCATTGCTGCATTACAGTGTTTTGCTCGGTTTCGCCCAATTGCCAAGCGATTTCCGAATTTCGCAATTTCATCACAAGATTATGCAAAATTATTGCTGCCGATACCGAAATATTAAAACTTTCAACAAATCCGAACATCGGTATTGTTATAAATTCATCTGCATTTTCCTTTACTACGTCTGATATTCCCGAATATTCAGTACCTAAAAATATGGCTGTTTTTCCTTTTGTAATATCAAAATTTTCGAGATTAGTATTTTTCCCGTAAGGGCTTGTTGCAACAATTCTGTATCCCTTATTTTTCAAGTGTTTTATGGCATCACAGCTTGGTTGCGGCGAATTATATTTATATAAATTCAACCATTTCACCGAGCCTTTCACTACCATCGGATTTATCTGATATTGATTTTTATCTTCAATAATATGCACATCCTGTATTCCGAAAGCCTCGCAGGTACGCAGCACTGCACTTGCGTTTTGCGAATGAAAAATATCTTCGAGGCAAACGCAAATGTAACGTGTTCGTTGCAACAATTTTTGCTGCAACAATTCTTTTCTGTCATTGCTTATAAATTGCGATAAATATCTGTTTAACTCTGTATTCATACTACAAAGTAAATAAAAAAAAGGGAAACTGTAAAAGTTTCCCTTTTTGCAATAAAGTAAAATATTTTTATTTTACTTTTGCCGTAAGTTCACTGCCAGCTTTAAATCTAACAACTTTTTTAGCTGCGATTTTAATTGCCGCGCCTGTTCTTGGGTTTCTTCCCGTACGTGCGCTTCTTTTGCTAACAGAGAAAGACCCAAATCCTACTAAGGCTACTTTTTCGCCTTTTTTCAAAGTTGCTGAAACAGCTTTGATTAAAGCATCAAGTGCTTTTTTCGAATCTACTTTCGTCAATTTTGCATTTGCTGCAATTGCATCAATAAGTTCTGCTTTGTTCATAATAATATAAATTTAACAAGGTTAATAAATAAGGTAAAACTTTTTATTAATATCGCAAAAGTAATTTTTCTATATTTATTAGCAAAACTTTAAGAGGTTTTTTTTTGAAAATTTTTGATTTTTTTTAAGTCTATCAATGAAAAGAAAATTAAAAATAAAATTAAAATATTGATAATTAGTATATTACAGAAAATAATCTTTTTTATTTTTTGTTGATTATTTTTTTCGTTTGAATTAAAAAAAAACCGTAAAATCGATATTTTTTAACGCTTTATTCAATTACAGACATTTTTTTACCTTACTTTTTTAGACATTTTTTTTTAATATTTATTTCCAAAATTCATCAAAAAACGCAAATATTTTTTTAAGATTTGCAAGAAACAAGAAACAAGAGACAAGAGCCAAAAAGCAAGAAGTTAGAGAAGTTAAGAAGTTAAGAAGTTAATTGATAAAAATAAACAACCTATAAAAAACAGACTGAATCCGTTAGGATTCAAATGTTTATAGAAAACGAATGTCCACCTAGCAAATCCGACCCCGAATGGGGTCGAACAATATCAACAACAAATCAAATCAACAAATCAACAAAATTTATAACTACTAATCGACTTATGACTTATGACTTACGACTTATGACTTACGACTTATGACTTACGACTTACGACTTATGACTTATGACTTACGACTTACGACTATATTTTTACTCCAAAACCACTTTTGAATTTTTTGGATATTTTACCGAATATTTTACGTTCATACTGTGCGATTCTGCGGGTTTTAGCGTAAGTTTCC
>JAITOP010000297.1 GCA_031289895.1 Prevotellaceae bacterium | reverse complement strand
CCACATTTCCCAATCTTATCGCCTCTTCTTTGCTTAGGTCTAAAATAACGTTCAGTTCGTCGGTATATCGTATTTCTATCATAAAATTATTTTGTAAATTATTTTGTAAATTATTTTGTTTTTGATTTTAGCTTGCAAATATAAGCATTAATATTGAAAAACCCGTTGTACATTTGTAGAGTAAAGAAACAAGAAGCAAGAAGCAAGAAGCAGAAACAAAGAAGTTAAGAACAAAGAAGTTAAGAAGTTAGAAAGTTAGGAAGTTATAGAAGTTAGTGAATACCTAATAATTATTATACTGCGCTCGGCTTGATTTTGTTCATAAATTTCAATTCCACAAAGTATATAAAGTTTTTTCAAAAATAACACAAAATTTTTGTATATCAATAAACCTTCAAAATAAACTTCCTAACTTCTTAACTTCTCTAACTTCTTTAACTTCTTTGCTCTTGATTTTTTCTCTTCAAATGCACAAAAAATTATTAATTAAGAATAATTTACTATTTTTGTAAATATATTTTTTTGAGATGTCGAAATTTTCTAAAAAACTGAAAGAGTTATTTTCGTTTACTCGCAACGAACGCATTGCTGTGGCTATGCTTGTGATTATTTTGGCGATTGTATATTTTTATCCGCATTTTATTTCAAAAACAAATGTTGATGATAAAAATTTCGATGAATTTAAAGTTTTGGTTGATGAATTTGAAAGTAATAATAAAGCAGAAACCGAAATTTCCGAAACTCCGACAAAAACATATAATAACGCTAAACCGAAAACTGAAAAATCCATTGAAACATTTGAATTTGACCCAAATACAGCCGACGAAAATATATTTATCAGATTAGGATTTTCGCAAAAACAGGCGGCTGCAATTATTAATTATCGCAACAAAGGCGGGCAATTCAAAACTGCCGACGATTTCAAAAAAATGTATGTTGTCAGCGATGACTATTTCGCGCGACTAAAACCATATATTAAAATAAAACCGGCTGAAACCAAATTTCTCGAAACAACCGAAAAATCAAGCAATACAAAGGAAAATACCACTGCAACACGAACAATTATTTTTGTTGAAATAAATTCAGCCGACACCGCAGAACTTAAAAATTTGCGCGGAATAGGTTCGTATTACGCCAGATTGATTGCCGATTATCGCAATAAACTCGGCGGTTTTGCAGATATTAATCAACTGAAAGAAGTGCGCGGAATTGACGACGAGCGTTTTTTGATGTTCGCAAATCAGGTAAAAATTGACACATTGCTAATAAATAAATTCAATATCAATAAATTAACATCCAAAGAACTTGCGCAGCATCCGTATATAAACGCTTATACAGCTCGCGGCATAGAGCAATACCGCAATGTAGCAGGAAAAATTGAAAGTTTGCAACAACTCGTAAAAGAAAAAATTATTAATGTCGAAGAAGTTGAAAAATTGCGGTATTATATTGAGTTTTAGTGGGGAAGAGAAGCAAGAACAAAAAACAAAGAATCAAGAATAAAGAACAAAGAATCAGGAAGTTATAAAAATAATTACGATTTGCAAAAATAATTATTAAAAAATGTCTTTGGACTATACGAAGAAAGGGGTACATAGTAATTTTCAATAATTTTTCATTTGCCATCTTTCAGTTTCAGGCATTGCTTTATTATATTCTTTGATTTTTAATGTTATTTTTGAATTATCTATATTTATGTAATCTAATTCTACAAATCCATATTTTTCATTGAAATAACTTGTCAAATACGTTGTTCCCAATTCGTTTGTTGCCGTCGCTTTCGTTATAAAACATTTTAATTTTCCAATGGCTGTTTGCATAACTGTATCGCCTGTTATTTCATAATTAACATGATTTATAATTTTTTTCTCCCACGTTTTCCATCGCACATCTCCCCAGCTTGAGCCTATATAGTCTAAATCCCATGTCCATTTTGAACCTGTAATATATGGCTTTTTAATATATGGAAAAGGATTTAATTCTAATATCTTGAAAAAATAACTTCTTGGAGGATGTATCCACACCTCATCATCATTTTCAATAAATGATGATGTTGCTGTTTGTGGTAGGGGAGGATATTTGTAGCGAAACCATATAGTGTCATCATCCCCTTTTATAGTAAATTTTACAACTTCAAATACAACATTGTCAATTTCATTTACATCTGCAAGCGTAATTCCGGAGTTGTTAAAATCATTCCCGTTTGGAATAAATTCGTATGAATATGTCATTTTATCTCCAATATTGTATATCTTATATGTTTGAAGCATCAATGGACTGATATTGTTTTTTTTATTATGAACACCTGTTTCCTGCGAGTAACTATTATACGCTGTAAAAGAGAGAAATATTATGTATATGTATATTTTTATCATGTATTAAAATTTTATACAAAAGTAGATAATATTTTTGTATAAATAATGCGAATCAAGGGTTGAAAAATTGAAATATTATGTTGAATTTTAAAATTACTTTTTATCAAACAATGCGCGGACAGGCTGAATAAATTGTTCTATAAGCCGCATATCTTTGGTGATTATTTCGCCTTTGCCGTCCATTTGTTGTATCAGGTTTAGTTTCTTTTTGTAGGTGGTGAAAAGTCCGTCAGGGAAAACGACTTCGGCGATATATCCCTTTTCGGCATCGGGAACTGCAGATATGTTTTTGATATAACCTTTCAACATTCCAAATTCCATATACGGATAGCCGTTTAATCGCACGTTCACCGTTTGTCCTTTTTCAACTTTGCCGAAACCTGCCGACGGAATATACAGTCTGCCAATTATTTGCATGCTGTCGCTTGGAATGACGCTTGCCAAACGTTCGCCCGTTTGTACTCTTTGATTATTGCTCCAATAGTTTATAAATGTTATTTTTCCGTCTATCGGCGTTTCTATCAGATATTGATATTTCCATTGTTCTATCTGTGTGATAAGTTGTTGGCGGTGTTGATTTAGTTGCCGTTCGTATTCGGCAGTTTCGTTATCCTGTTG
>JAITOP010000253.1 GCA_031289895.1 Prevotellaceae bacterium | reverse complement strand
GTGAATGCAAATAGTTGCAACACAATGGAATCCAGAGACCATTTAAAAAACGGGGCGAGTCTGAAAAGCCTGATGAGTAAGAAAAACAATCTAAATAAAATATTGTTTACTTTTATTATTTTACTTTGTAGCCCAACAATTACACAGGCATTTACTATTTTGCAGTCTAATATTGGAGATAAGCGTATCAAAATAATAAGAATAATAATACTGATAATAATAGTAATAATAATTCCTCTTGTAACTAAATTAATAAAGACAGTGGCAAAAAACAACAAGAAGAAAAAATTAATAGAAAACACAGAAAAAGCAGTGGAACTATCTAATACAAAAGAATGTCCTTATTGCGGCAAAGAAATTTTAACCGCAGCGAAAAAATGCAAACATTGTTACAAATTGCTTGATAATATAAACGAAGAAAAAACAATAGACAAACTATTAGATTCTAATACAAAAAACTGTCCTTACTGTGGCGAAGAAATTTTAACAGTGGCGAAAAAATGCAAGCACTGTGGCGAATGGCTTAATAATACAAACGAAATAAAATAAAAAAGGAAATGATTATGAAAATGATTGAATGTCCATATTGTGCAGAAAAAATTGAAGAGGGATTAAAAAATTGCCCAATATGTCAAGAACCTCTTACAACAACAGAGGAAAAAACAGCCGTTTTAGAAACGAAAAATAAAATGCAGGAAAGAAACAACGCCGGAAAAAAGTCAAGCAGTAATAACATATATATTGCTATTGCGGTTATTGTTGTTCTGCTGCTGTCTATACTGATTTTTAAGAGTGGAAACACCCACACCAATACCAAAAAAGATTTAAATGAATTTTCAATACAGAAGAACAACGAGGCTATAATCAATAAAGACCAAGGATTAAAGGAAAAAATTGTAGGAACATGGTCATATTCTCATACTGAAGAAAGCGAGGAAGATGGTATTATAATTTCATTGAATGGCACAACTAAATTTAGTGTTTCCGGCAATATTACAACCGAAGGGATATTTCTTATCACTTATATTGACGAAGAAGGCTATCAATGTAATTTAAAATACAAATTAAAAGCGCAGGGATTGTATGGAATCAAAAAATCCATAATCATTTACGACTATAATTTGAATAACATAGCGATAGAATTAGTGCAAACAGACAATTATGAACTTAGCAATTTATTTACTCAGCATTATATTCCTCAATTAAAACAAGAGATGATTGTCAATAATAAAGAAAAAATTATTGAATTGAACAATAAATATCTTAAAGTAGAGACGGAATTTGAAGGCAAAAAAGACACGGAGACTTATGTACGAGTTACAAATTAAAATTTTGGATTTTCACAGGCAACACTACGGAGTTTCATATTGGTAATTATTTTACTCTGCATTTTTCGACAATCTTATAATTATTTTAACTTTATTTAACACGCAAAAGTATTGGTGAAAGTTGTATAATTGTACAACTTTCATTAATTTTGCATGATGAAACGAACAATAATTACATACGGAGAATATTTTGAACGATTTATAAAAACCTTATCGCAAAAAGAGTTGAAAAAATTGGACTATATAATTTCTCTACTTGAAACAAACGATAAAATGCCTACAAAATTTATAAGTTTTATACGAGACGGGCTGTTTGAACTTAGAATGAAATACGAAAGTAACATATACAGAGTGTTTTTTATTTTTGACGATGGTTGTATTGTAGTATTGTTCAATGGATTTCAAAAAAAAGCGCAAAAAACACCCATAACAGAAATTGAAAAAGCATTAAAAATAAAGGATATGTATTATGCAGACAAACAATCACAAAATTAAAAATTACAGCGAACAGCTTGACAAACGGTATGGCAAACAAGGTACACCCGAACGGGCAAAATTTGACGAAGAAGCATATACGTTTTATACAAGTCAAATATTGCTTGAAGCCCGACAAAAAGCACGATTAACACAACAACAACTTGCAATACGCATAGGTGCTGATAAATCGTATATCTCGAAAATAGAAAAAGGTACAACTGTTCCGAGCGTCGCCACATTTTTTAGAATTATAAATGCACTTGGGCTTTCTATTGAAATAACACCGGCATAAATAAAACTTCTTGTGAAAAAAAATAATTAACCTTGCTTTTCAGGCAAGGTTTTTTTATAATTGCAAAAACAACACAAAAAAACAATACTAATTTTAAAATCCCCAAAAAACACAAATGCTAAATTTAGTTAAAATATCAACTAAGTTTTTGGTGCATTAAAAAATATGTTTACTTTTGTGATATCATATTAATATCATTTTAAATTTAAATATTCAAATATTATGAAGACACAAGAAGAAAAATTTTCAAAAGTAAAACTATCAGGAGTTGGTATGTTGATATTCAATTTCCTGTTTTTGGCTGCCATTGTTGCAGCGTTTGTAATGATTGTTGGTAATTTGACATCATTATCTTTAATTTTAATTATAGCGGATATTATTTTATTCGTTGTTCACATCATTTTTTGGGTTGGTTTTGTTCAAATTGAACCTAACGAAGCTCAGATAATGATTTTTTTCGGAAAATACGAAGGTACGATTAAAGAAAACGGTTTTTTCTGGGTAAATCCGTTTTATGTAAAGAGAAAACTCACTTTGCGCGCACGCAATCTTGATGCAGAGCCGATAAAAGTGAACGACAAAAAAGGAAATCCCGTAATGATTGGGCAAGTGCTGGTGTGGAGAGTAACTGATACATACAAAGCATCGTTTGATATTGACAACACATCAAAAACAACGGCAAGCCTTGGCACAATTAGCAACGTAAATCAAAAAATGAAGGCTTACGAGTATTTTGTTAAAGTACAAAGCGATGCTGCATTGCGTTATGTAGCAGGATTGTTTGCTTACGATAATTCCGAAAACGAAGATGAAAAACTTACTTTGCGCTCGGGGGGACAGGATATAAACGAAATTCTTGAAAAGCAATTAAATGAACGTCTGGCGATTGCAGGAATTGAAGTTTTGGAAGCTCGTGTAAATTATCTTGCTTACGCGCCCGAAATTGCAGCCGTGATGTTGCGGCGTCAGCAGGCAGATGCGATAATCAGCGCACGCGAAAAAATTGTTGACGGTGCTGTGGGAATGGTAAAGCACGCATTATCAAAACTATCGGAAGAAAAAATTGTTGAATTAGACGACGAAAAAAAGGCGGCAATGGTTTCAAATCTGCTTGTTGTGCTTTGCAGCGACGAACGCGCTCAACCCATTGTAAATACAGGAACTCTTTATAATTAACGGCTGATTTGTTTTTATATCATAACAATCATAAACAATAAATATATGAAAAATGATGACATAGTTTTTTATGAACGTCAACGACCTAAAATTTCGTGGTTGTTAAGTGCTGTTATTCTTATAGTTCCGATAATTATAGGATATGCAAACAGAGAGCATAATTATTTTTTGAAAAATTATTATTTGTCAATTATTTCTGTTGTTATAATTCCCTTGCTCGTTATTGTTTTCATATATTTTATTTCGATAGAAACGGTTATTAACGACGACGGAATTTGCGTAAGAATGTTGCCTTTTTACAGAAAATATAAATTTTTCGCATGGGACGAAATAGAAAAAGTATATATCAGAAAGTACAGTGCTATAAAAGAATACGGAGGTTGGGGATACAACAGGCGAACATTCGGTTTTAATCTGGTGCGGATGAAATTTTTAGGCAGAGAATACAATAAAGGATTGATTAATACGAAAAATAAATCAATAACCATATCCGGAAATACAGGTTTGCAAATTGAATTTACAGACGGCACTAAATTATTGATTGGCACACATAAAAGCGAAGAGTTAACAGAAACATTGAAAAAACTCGGAAAACTTACTGAAAAATATAACTCATAAGATTTCAA
>JAITOP010000379.1 GCA_031289895.1 Prevotellaceae bacterium | reverse complement strand
TTGTAAATGAAGTTGCAAATGTACACAAATTTTCCCTTGAATCCTTTATTCTCCTTTCGGCTAACACTTTTTTTGAAGCGCTATTATGTATCAAATAGATTGTTTTTGTTCCACCTTTTTTACTACCAATCTACTAAATTCAAATAGTAAATACAAAGGTACTGCAACCAACATCATAGTAAAAATATCAGTGCTTGGGGTAATAAATGCAGCAGCAATAAGCACAATAACAAAAGCAAATTTTCTGTAACGCTTTAAAAATGAGTTTTTCAATACGCCAATCTTTGCAAAGAAATAGGCAACAATCGGCAATTCAAAAACCAAACCCATCATTAAAATCAATGTGAGAAAAGTATCAATGTATGAGTTTAAAGATATTTGATTTTCAACGCTTTTGTCAATCTGATATGTTCCGAGAAAATTTACCGTAAGCGGAAAAATAACATAATACGCCAATAACACACCTATAAAAAACAGAACAACAAAGGCAAAAATACTTTTTATTGCAGGAGTACGTTCGTTTTTGTAAAGTGCAGGGGCTGCAAACATCCAAAGTTCCGCCATTAAATAGGGGATAGCAATAATTAGCCCGATATAAAACGACATACTCAGATGCACAAACAACTGCGATGCAAGGTTGATATTAATGATTTTAAGCTCTTGAATTTCAGGGCATAATTCTGGCATGGACAAAACAATTCCTAACTTGCATAAAAAAGAATACTTAACAAAATTGTTCCTCGCAGGTGCTAAAATTATTTGCCCAAAAACAAAATCCTTAAAAAGAAATACGACAATAAAAATCACAATGGTAATAGCAAAAGACCTGATTATTAACCACCGAAATGCCTCTACATGAACCCAAAAGGAACTTTCTTTTGGTGTTTTTTCAAAAAAACTCATGACGATTTATTTTCTTCTTTCGCTCCTAATGATTTATTTTCTTCTTTCGGTTCTGTCATCTTGTCGGGAGTAGTTATGCTACTGACTTCCTCTTCTACGGTATTCATTACTTTTTTGTACTCTTTGACACCTTTGCCTAATCCTTTCATTAATTCGGGTATTTTCTTTCCGCCGAAAAAAACAAGCACAACTAAAAGTATCAAGAGAATTTCCTGAGCGCCAATAATGCCTAATAATATCGTGTTCATAAGATAATTTATTGATTTATAATTAAAAAAATTTCATTGGTTGTAAAATTAATTTCCCAATTTCCTTTTGGATGGTTTTCCCAGTTATATTTTGTACTCATGTCATCCCACCATTTTTGAAAGTGTGAATTGGTTTCACCCATATCTTTCACCAATTTTTCATATAATGATTCATTATCTGCATTGAGTATTTTTGATAATTCTATCAACCCATTTTTGCGCTCAAACAGGGTTTGAATTTCGTTTTTCTCTTCTTCGCTAACTTGTCCTACTGCTTTTTTCATATTTTTGTTATTTAAAAATTATATTCATTTGTTTTTTCAAAAGGGTCTAAATAGTCAATTGTTTCTATTTCGTTGTCTAAAAAGGCATCGTATAAATGCAAGTCGTTCAACAGTTCACGACTTGCGTTGCGTTCCAAATGGGTTATTACGCATTGTTCATGTGAGGGCGTATTGACTTCCATCGTGGTTTTTCGATTTAGCCAAACACAACGCTTGCATTGGTAGGCATCGCATTTCCGGCAAATCGGAGCGTATTCCAATGTGTAAAGTTGTTTGTTTTTGATATTTACACCGCTTGATAACTCGCCGACAAAATCACTTTCGTTTTCAAAATAAAATGCGGGACAAATATAAAATTTGCCGTTTGGAGCAAGCGTAATGTTTTCAATACCTGCGTTACAATTATTCATTTTATCCAATAAAATACGGTCGGTCAAAAGATTAAGTTGAGGAAATTTGCCTTTTTCGCAAACTTCTTTTACAGCGGTTTTCAATTTGTTGAGTACATTTTCATATTGCTCAAAATCATCGTCTTTGAATCTTTCCACATCAATAATCACGATATTAAGACGTGTTATTTTGTCCAAAATCGCTATCGCTTTTTTGTGGTTTTCAAACAAGGCTGTTTTTGAGGTACGAATAACAAATGCCTTTTCTTCGCTTTGCGAAAAATCATAATCTGTCAAATTTCCCCAACCATTGAAAACAACAACATCTGCATTTTTTTCTGTGCCGAGAGCCGACACAATTTTAGTGTTGTCAATGTTTTCAATCACCTTTTTGTATGCTTCGGGCAAATCGTAATCGGGATAAACAAACTGTATTATCAGGTTTTGTTTCATTGCAAACAAAATACCTGCCTGCAAATTTTCCAACGAAATCAGTTGCTTTTCCATTTTCGTGTTTTCGTAATGACAATACGAAACCGAAGTGTCGTCTAATAATATTACAAGATATTGCATCATAATGATTTAATTTTCAATATTGTGATAAAGTTTATTCCAATAATAATTATTTGCCCGCACACGCGCTTTGTGCATTTTGCAAATTGCCGTTGCACGCTGATAAATGGTGTTGGTTTGGGCGGCATCGTAGTTTTCTCCCTGACACCACGCACAACCGCTCGCCACTTCGCAATCAATACATTCCTGCGGGCTTTGCGTACAGCGGTCGAGCGTAAGAAATGGACGCAACGAATTTAGATTTATGCCGTCATTCACATTGCCGATAATCGCCGCTTTTTTCTCGCGTAGCGAATACTGCGCAAAGCGAGTGCAAGGATAAAACATTCCCGCTGCATCAATCGCCAACATCATACCCGAACCGCACCAATTCTGATTGTCGCGCACTTTGTCCAACGGCTTTCCGATAAATTCCGTAAAAAACGAACAGGCATAATCCTTATAATATTCCTTTTCGATAATCTCGTCTGCAAGTTGCACAAGTTGTTCTTCAAAAAGCGCATCATCGCCCTCGTTCCAAACATCTTCAAAAACGCAGTTGATATTTACCTCTTTGATACCCAAAGAATAAAGGTGCAAAACGCTTTC
>JAITOP010000220.1 GCA_031289895.1 Prevotellaceae bacterium | reverse complement strand
GGATGCAAGCATTGTTTTGTATATCGCGGCGATTCAAAACGCGGAATTGACAGTACTATTGTTGCTAAAACAAAAAACTTTGACATTCCTGTACAAAAAAAGCGCAACGGCGAGTATAAAATTGCTTCGGGTACAACGGTTTACACTTGTTTTACTTCCGATTTTTTTGTTGAAGATGCCGACAAATGGCGTTCGGAAGCATGGAAAATGATACGTGAACGTGCTGATTTGTTTTTTCTTATAATAACAAAACGCATCGACCGACTGCACGTAGAATTGCCAAATGATTGGGATGCTGGCTATGAAAACGTAGCCGTTTGTTGTACTGTCGAGAATCAGGATGTGGCTGATTTTCGTTTGCCCATCTATATTGCCTCGCCTGTAAAACACAAAATCATTATCTGCGAGCCGCTTTTAGAGCGAATTAATTTGAAACCTTACATTGGCTCGTGGTTGCAGCAAATTGTTGTTGGCGGAGAATCGGGCAACGAAGCGCGCATTTGCAATTTTGATTGGATTATGGAAATTCATGATTTATGTGTTGAAAATAATATTTCGTTTTGGTTTAAACAAACGGGCGCACGATTTGTGAAAAATAATCATCTGTATTATATCCAACGACATTTGCAACATTCGCAAGCACGCAAAGCAGGAATAAATTACTATACACAAATTAATAATTAACAATTAATAATAACTAATTTGCTATTAATACTTAATAATTGATAGTAATATTCAAATAAAAATAACAAATTTACTTTATTTGTTTATTGAAGTTTGACAATATATTAATAAATTCTTGGGGCAAATACTCTAATGCTGCTGATTTTATATTTTCGGGAATGCGCTTTCAAGAAAACAAACAATTTTCGTATTCAGTAGTCAGTATTCCGTATTCAGTATTCAGTATTCAGTATTCAGTCGTTGGTATTTAATCATTATTAATTATTTTTATTAATCTCTATACTTTACGCGGCATGGTTTTGAGCAAAAGCACTATTTCATATTTCTATCCCACAAAGACACAAAGAACACAAAGAAAATATTGAATCTAAATGTTTTATAAAAAGTCTTTGTGTTCTTTGTGCCTTTGTGGGATATTATATTTATGCACAAAATCAAACCGAGCGCAGTATAATCACTAATCACTAATCATTAATCACTAATCATTAACCATTAACCATTAATAATTACCCATTAATAATTAACCATTAATCTCCCACCAGTTTTTTATATTTTATTTTGTGAGGTGTAATATCGCCAAGTCGTTTCTTTTTGTTTTCTTCGTATTCGGAATATCCGCCTTCAAAAAAATAAACCTGCGAATCGCCTTCAAATGCAAGAATATGAGTTGCTATGCGGTCTAAAAACCAACGGTCGTGCGAAATAATAACTGCGCAACCTGCAAAATTATCCAAAGCCTCTTCCAACGCTCTTAATGTATTGATATCAATATCGTTTGTAGGCTCGTCGAGTAAAAGAACGTTGCCTTCATCTTTTAACGTGAGTGCCAAATGCAAGCGATTACGTTCGCCGCCGGATAATACTCCGCAAGGTTTTTCTTGGTCGGCTCCGCTGAAATTGAAACGCGAAACGTAAGCTCGCGCGTTTATCTCACGATTGCCGAGTTTAATAATTTCGCTGTTTTCGGCTATTGTTTCAAATACGGTTTTGTCGGGGTCAATTTTTTTGTGCTGCTGGTCAACATACGAAATTTTAACAGTATCGCCAATCAAAAAAACTCCTTCGTCAGCTTGTTCAAAGCCCATAATCAAACGAATAAGCGTTGTTTTTCCTGCTCCGTTAGGTCCTATCACTCCAACAATTCCCGTAGGCGGCAACGAAAAATTAAGATTTTCGAAAAGCACTCTGCCTTCATACGATTTTTTAACTCCTTCGGCTTCAATAACTTTATTTCCCAGACGAGGTCCATTTGGGATAAATATCTCAAGTCGTTCGTCTTTTTGTTTGGTATCTTCGTTTAGCATTTTATCGTAAGCCGACAAACGGGCTTTTGCTTTGGCATGACGCGCTTTCGGAGCCATCCGCACCCATTCGAGTTCGCGTTCAAGCGTTTTACGTCGTTTGCTTTCCTGCTTTTCTTCCTGCTCCAGCCGTTTTGTTTTTTGTTCGAGCCACGACGAATAATTGCCTTTCCAAGGGATACCTTCGCCTCTGTCGAGTTCAAGAATCCAACCGGCAACATTATCAAGAAAATAACGGTCGTGAGTAACAGCGATAACAGTTCCTTTATATTGCTGTAAATGAGCTTCGAGCCATTGTATTGATTCAGCATCCAAATGGTTTGTAGGCTCGTCAAGTAAAAGCACATCAGGTTCTTTGAGCAAAAGTCGGCACAATGCCACACGCCGCCGCTCGCCACCGGAAAGAACGCTCACCGATTGATTTTCGTCGGGACAACGCAATGCGTCCATCGCTCGTTCGAGTTTACTATCAATTTCCCAGCCGTTTACGTGGTCGATTTTTTCGGTAAGTTCGCCTTGTTTTTCTATTAAAGCGTTCATTTTATCGGCATCTTCATATACGTCAGGATTTGCAAAAGCGGCGTTAATTTCCTCATATTCTTTCAGTAAATCAACAACTTCCTGAACGCCCTCCTGCACTGTTTCTTTTACAGTTTTGGTATCGTCTAATTGCGGTTCTTGTTCCAAATATCCTACGGAATACCCCGCTGCAAAAACAATTTCGCCTTGAATTGCAGTATCAATTCCCGC
The DNA here is from genome assembly GCA_031289895.1 of Prevotellaceae bacterium. Lineage (GTDB taxonomy): Bacteria > Bacteroidota > Bacteroidia > Bacteroidales > UBA932 > JAIRKV01. The sequence goes on along the minus strand of JAITOP010000220.1, from coordinate 1,542 downwards.
AATTATTTTCAGCAAACTTGATTTTCCCGAGCCGTTAAGCCCGATTATGCCGATTTTTGCTCCGTAAAAAAATGACAAGTAAATATTTTTTAGTACTTGTTTTTGAGGAGGATAAATTTTATTTACCCCAACCATCGAAAATATTATTTTTTCATCTGCCATATTAGTATAAAGTTATAAAGTTTGTAAAGTATAAAGTTATAAAGTTTGTAAAGTATAAAGTTATAAAGTCCATAAAGTTATCAAAGTATAAAGTTTGTAAAGTATTTTTTTATTAATCACTAATAATTAACCATTAACCACTAACTATTAACCACTAATCATTAATCATTAACCATTAATCACTAACCATTATTATTATTCATTTTTTGTGCAAAAATACTAACTTTGTCCGATTAAACTAATATTTTTATATGAAAAATTTTTCATTTTTATCATTTTTAATGATTTTTATACTTGCATCATGCAGCAGCAGTGGCGAAAAAAAATATTTTTCCATCTCAAACAAAGCGTTGGGAACGTTTTATAATATAACATATTTCGACGATGAGCAGAGAGATTTACAAGCCGCAGTCGATTCTGTTTTAGACAATTTTAACATGTCGCTTTCGGCTTATAATCCAAATTCGATAATTTCAAAAATAAATAAAAATGAAGATGTCGAAATTGACGAATATTTTACAAAAGTTTTTATGATGTCGAAATATTTTTATGAAATAACCGATGGTGCTTTTGATATTTCGGCATCTCCCCTATTTTCGGCTTGGGGCTTTGGTTTTGGCAACAAAGAAAATATAACTCCTGAACTTATCGACAGTTTAAAACAATTTACAGGAATGGATAAAATTGATTTGCTCGATGGAAAAATCGTAAAATCCGATTATCGTGTAAACATCAATGCCAATGCGCTTGCCAAAGGTTATGCGGTGGATGTTGTCGCCGATTTTCTGCTGTCGAAAAACATAAAAAATTTTCTGATTGAGATAGGCGGCGAAATTGTAGTGCGCGGAAAAAATCAAAATAACAGCAATTGGAAAATAGGAATAGACAAACCTTACGACGGAAATTTTAATCCGGGCGAAAACCTAATACACACAATAGAATTGACCGACAAAGCAATTGCCACTTCAGGAAATTATCGTCAGTTTTATATCGAAAACGAAAATAAATATGCTCACACAATCGACCCGAAAACAGGCTATCCCGTTCAACATTCGCTTTTAAGCGCAACAGTAATTGCCACCGACTGCATGAGTGCCGATGCTGTTGCAACTTCGTTAATGGTTATGGGAGTTGAAAAATCGAAAAAGTTCCTCGAAAAACATCCGGAATATCAAGCATATCTAATTTACGAAGAAAACGATAAGTTATTAATGATTAATTATTAACGGTTAATGGTTAATTCTTAATTTTTAATTCTTAATTCTTAATTATTAACTGTTTGCCCGAAAGTATATCGTTTGATAATATCCACAAACTGGTCGCTGGCAAACATTTGAATGTTGGTTTGCAAATACCATTTTCCACCTTCGCAGAACAATT
>JAITOP010000372.1 GCA_031289895.1 Prevotellaceae bacterium | reverse complement strand
TTGGGTCTTTTTGTTCTTCGGCGATAACACTTGCTTTTTCAGCATAATACATAGCACGGTCGTAATTATCCATTCCACGATAAATTTGTGCTATATTACCTAATGTAACCGCACAGTGTGTTTTTTTATTAAGTTTTTCCAATATAGGTAACGCTTTCAAATAATATTCCAATGCTTCAATCCTTTTATTTTGTCGAAGATAAATATTTCCTATAGAGCCATACGCTAATGCTTCGTTTTCTTCATCTTTCAATTCTATGGATATATCAAGATATTTTTGATAATGTATAAAGGAGGTATCATAAATGCCTTTGAACACATAAGCATCTCCAAGATGTTTATTAAAATGTCCTATTTTGAATTTATCTTTTTCTTTTACAGCAAGTTCCATACCTTTTTCAGCATAGAAAATAAGTTTTTTTAGGTCATTTCTTTTATATTGATTACATATTTTATCATACAATGATAATTTTTCATCTGAAGTCAATTCTTTGTTGTTGTTCAAAACATTTACCATAGAATCAACTTCATTTGTTTGCGCCGAAAGTTTGCAAACAAACATCGCCATCAGGCATATCAGGATAATTTTTTTCATAATATTTTTGTTAAATTGTTTTACAAAATTTAATTTTATAATGCAAAGGTATCATTCTTTTTCGATTAATTAACAAAAAATAAATAATCTATAAAAGATGTAATGAATCCGTTAGGATTCAAATGTTTATAGAAAACGAATGTCAACACATCACCTTCGATCCCATACGGGGTCGAACAATGTGGGTATTAGTACATTTCTCTCTACCAACATAAAATTCCTATCAGGATTTTTTTGTCATCTTTTATAATTTATTATTTTTCATCATAGATTAATTATAGTCATGAATTACACGAATTAAAACTAATTATTTTTTATTCGTGTAAAATTAGTGTAATTAGTGGCAATTAATCATTAATCACTAACCATTAATCATTTTTTATTAGTGTAATTAGCGGCAAAATATTATTAGCCACGAATAGCACGAATTAACACTAATAATTAATAATTATTCGTAATTTTGTAATTCGTAATTCGTAATTGAAAAAAAATGCCTTTTATCAACGAAATATTAAAATATCGCAGCCTGTCTATTGTGGGAATTGAGAAAAACACGGGGAAGACCGAAAGTCTGAACTACATTTTATCGCAACTGCACAATAGCGGAAAATGTATTGCTGTAACGTCGATAGGCATTGATGGTGAAGGTGTTGACCAAGTTACAAACACCGCAAAACCCGAAATCACGATATTTGAAAATATGCTTTTTGTTACGTCCGAAAAACATTATTTCACCAAGCAGCTGACAGCCGAAATTCTAAACGTCAGCACCGAGCGCACTTCGCTGGGACGGTTGGTTACCGCACGCGCAAAAACCACAGGCGCAACTCTGCTTTCGGGACCTGCAAACACCGCAATATTAAAAAAAATAATAACACAAAATACCGACTTGGGCGCAGAAATTACTATTGTTGACGGTGCGCTTTCGCGGATGAGTCTGGCATCGCCAACGGTAACAGAGGCAATGATTTTGGCGACAGGCGCGGCTTATTCTGCAAATATCACTCAACTTGTGCGCCGAACAAAATTTGTGTGCCAGCTTATTTCGCTTGACACAACCGACCACAACACGCGCCTGTTGCTTGCCGATATCGACAAAGGTTTGTGGTGCATCGCCGACAACGGAACGCTGCTCGATTTGAAAATTGAATCGGCATTTATGTTGCCCGCATTGCTTACTGCGCAAAATTCCGTACATTTGCACAATTGTAAAACGCTTTTTGTTGCAGGTGTTGTAAGCGATAAACTTCTCGATTTTCTTCGCATACAAAGCAATATCAACGGATTTACACTAATTGCAAAAGATTTTACCAAAATATTTGTAACGCCCGAAACATATAATTTGTTTCAGAAAAAAGGCGGCAGCATAAAAGTACTGCACAAAACAAAACTTATTGCCGTTACGGTTAATCCCGTGTCGCCCGAAGGATACGTTTTAGACACAAATATTTTGCAAAACACAATGCGCGAAAATTTAAATGTGCCTGTGTTCGACATAAAAGAAATATAAATTGATGAACGAAAACGATGAAATACTAACACTGAAAAAATCCCTGTTCAACACGCTGGGAGGCTCATATTTGCTTGATAAATTAAATTTGAAATCTTCTTTATCACGCCGTTATCTTTATGCTCAAAAATTTATAACCGACAAGCAGGAACTCGAAAACGAATTTGATAAAATCGAAACAACAATATCATTTCTTAATGATAAAAACAACAGCCGCATATTTGCCGATGTCGAACATAAATTATCACAGATTTTGGATATAGGCGGCAGTTTGCAAAATATCGAAAACGCAATAATATTAACCGAAGTAGAACTATTCGAGATAAAAAAGTTTTCGATAATTACTGACGATATACGGCAAGCGATAAACTCGTTTAATCTGATTGATTTTCCCGATTTATCGGATATAATAAATATTCTTGACCCCGAAAAAACACGAATAGCAACGTTTTATATTTACGATGCCTATTCGGCGGAAATAGCAGCCTTGCGCCGACAAATTAAACAGAAACAATCGGATTCGACGGCAGAATTGTATCAGAAAATTGTTGAAATTGAAGATGAAATTCGCAGGCAACTTTCCAAAAAATTGCAGTCGCATGCTCAAAATCTGAAAATATCATTATCGAAAATCGCTTATTTGGATATACTTCTTGCAAAAGCAAAACAAGCAACCGACGAGCATTTTTGCAAACCTGCAATTGTTGCAGACACAACGGCGTACAAGGCTTTGTTCAATCCTCAGATGAAAGATTTGCTGAACACACAAAACAGAAAATATCAGCCTGTGGATATTAATTTCGGACAATATCCAACGCTGATTACAGGAATAAATATGGGCGGAAAAACAGTGTTTCTGAAAACAGTAGCGTTGGCGCAATACCTTTGTCAGTACGGTTTTTACGTTCCGGCTGTTGATGCCGAAATTGCACTTGTTGATAAAATTATGATTTGTATAGATGATGAACAAAATCATTTGCAAGGATTGTCGTCATTTGCCGCAGAAATGAAAAGCGTGAACGAAATTTTATCGGAAATCGCCGCAAACAAACGCCTGCTTGTGTTGATTGACGAACTTGCGCGGACAACAAATCCCGCCGAAGGCAGTGCCATCGTAAGCGCAATGCTTGATATGCTTTCGGAACGAAATGTTTGCAGTTTTATAACTACGCATTACGATAAAATTGCGTCCGACTGCCGCCGCCTGCGAGTGCGCGGATTGATTGAAAACACCGAAATTAAAGATGAAAAAAATATTGAACAATATATTGATTATTCTCTTATTCGCGAAACCGAAACAAACATACCGCACGAGGCGCTTCGCATAGCCGAAATGCTTGGCGTAAATTCCGAACTTATACGGAAAGCTAAAGAAAAAATATAATACATTAAAAAACAAAACTATATGCAAAAAAGTAAAATAGGATTAGATTTTGAAAAAGTAAAACATGCAAAACAAGTTGCAAAAAATATTGCCGATGATGTGCAAAAATTTGTCGGAAACTATACTACCGTTGCCGTAGAACGCACAATTTGCCGTCTTCTGGGCGTTGACGATGTTGACGGAAACGGCGTTCCGCTGCCAAATATTTTGGTTAATGAAATTAAAGAAAACGGCGTTTTGGGCGAAGGAATAATGTTTTTTGTAGGAAATGCAATGGCAGAAACAGGATTAACTCCGCAACAAATAGCCGAAAAAGTTGCAAAAACCGAACTTGAAATAACAAAATTACCAATTCATTCGCAATCCGAAATCGAGGCAGTTTTAAAACCCATTATCAGCGAAACTATCAATCGTATCAACAATCGCAAGGCTCGTCGCTCGCATTATCTGAACACAATAGGAGAGGGGGCAAAACCATATCTTTACGTGATTGTTGCAACCGGAAATATATACGAAGATGTAGTTCAGGCGCAGGCTGCCGCGCGTCAGGGTGCTGATATAATTGCAGTTATACGAACCACAGGTCAAAGTTTACTCGATTATGTTCCTTATGGTGCAACAACCGAAGGTTTCGGCGGAACTTATGCAACGCAGGAAAATTTTCGCATAATGCGCACCGCTCTCGACGAAGTGAGCGAAGAAGTAGGCAGATACATTCGTTTGTGCAATTATTGTTCGGGATTATGTATGCCCGAAATTGCTGCAATGGGCGCTCTCGAAGGTTTGGACGTGATGCTTAATGATGCACTTTACGGAATACTTTTTCGCGATATAAATATGCAACGCACGCTTATCGACCAATATTTTTCGAGAATTATCAACGGTTTTGCAGGCGTAATAATAAATACAGGCGAAGATAATTATCTCACCACAGCCGATGCTTACGAACAAGCACACACGGTTTTAGCATCTGATTGTATAAACGAGCAATTAGCTCTGATAGCAGGATTGCCCGAAGAACAAATGGGATTGGGACACGCTTTTGAAATGAATCCGCAGCTCGAAAACGGTTTTCTTTACGAATTGGCGCAGGCACAAATGACGCGCGAAATATTTCCGAACGCACCGCTTAAATATATGCCGCCCACAAAATTTATGACAGGAAATATTTTTCGCGGACACATTCAAGACGCTCTCTTTAACATGATTGGAATATGGACAAATCAAGGACTGCAACTGCTTGGAATGCCTACCGAAGCAATTCACACACCGTTTATGAGCGACCGTTATTTATCAATCGAAAACGCCAAATATATTTTCGAAAACATGAAAAACATAGGCGATGAAATAGAATTTAAACAAGGCGGAATAATGCAATCACGCGCCCAAAAAGTGCTTGACGATGCAATTATTTTGCTCGAAACACTCGAAAAAGAAAGTTTGTTCACCGCTTTGGAAAAAGGAATCTTCGGCGATGTAAAACGCTCGAAAACAGGCGGCAAAGGACTCGATGGCGTAACACCCAAAGGCGAAAAATATTTTAATGCGTTTGTGGAATTGATGAAGAGATAATTTGCTAATATGCTAATGTGATAATTTGCTAATATGCTAATTTGATAATATGCTAATTTGCTAATTTGCTAATAAAAAACATAATAAATTAATCATGGAAAAAACAAAAGAAGAATTATTTGAGTATGCGATAAAAATGTTTCAAAGAGGAGAAACATATCGCTCAATTTTAGGTTATATTAAAAGTAACACATCTGACGAAGACGTTATTAAACAGATAATAACAAGTCTTGATTCTCTCGAAAAAGAAAATAAAATAAAACGCACAAATGTTAAAGAAAGTAATAGTTTTATTAATATTTTTATGGGGATTTTTTTGATAATTTCAGGAATAGCATTAACGTATCTTCTATGGGGAGAAGGTTTTATTGCTGTGTTTCCTTTTTTACTTATTATTGCCGGTTTATTTGCTGTTTATAACAAAGATATTACTTGGTTAACTAAATTATTGAAAAGAGAATAAAAAAAAACACTGATAAAAATCAATGCTTTTTTTGTGCCCAGAACAAGACTCGAACTTGCACACCTAAGTCGGCACCACCCCCTCAAAGTGGCGTGTCTACCAATTTCACCATCTGGGCTTTTGAGGTTGCAAAAGTACTCATTTATAAATTAATACAACAGCAACCTTAAAATTTTTTGTGCCCGAAACAGGACTCGAACCTGCACAACCTTGCGATCGCTAGTCCCTGAAACTAGTGCGTCTACCAATTCCGCCATTCGGGCTTTGACGGCGCAAAAGTACAAAATAATTGTGAATAAAAAATATTTATCTAAATAAACATTGTTTGAACATTTTATTTTGTACCTTTGGCACTCAAAATTAATATCAATACACAGACAATTGAAAAAAAATAAGAACATATTTAAAATTATATCTAATTTTATAAACTATTCAATACGATTTGTTACGCGCGATATATGGCATTTAACTAACGAAAAACCAAGCTATCGCGACACTTTTCTCACCCGTCAGCTGAAAATAATTATAATTGCAATACGTTCGTTTATCGACGATAAAATTACCATACGCGCTTCGGCTCTGACGTATTATACAATAATGTCGCTGATTCCCGTTGCCGCATTGATTTTTGCTTTGGCAAAAGGCTTTAATTACGAAACGGAACTTAGAACTTTTTTATTTGAAAATTTTTCGGATCAACAAGATGTTGTGCAATGGGTGCTGAATTTTGTTGATTCTACTTTGAAAAATACAAAAAACGGACTTATTGCAGGTATAGGAATGGTAATGCTTTTGTGGGCTTGCTTAAAATTGCTGATTCATATCGAAGAATCGTTTAATCACGTGTGGAATGTGAAAAATCCGCGTTCGTGGAAAAATCGTATTACAAATTATTTGGCTGTATTTATTATTGCGCCTGTATTTTTGATGATATCAATCAGCGTTTCGCTTGCGTTGAATCATCAGGTGGGCGGAATTACATCTTCACTTTCTTTTCTCGACAGCATTAGTCCTGTACTCAATTTTTTGTATGAATGTATTCCTTTTATTTCTATATGGATTTTGTTTGCGCTGATTTATAAATTTATGCCTAACACGCGGGTTAAATTTTCGCACGCTTTACTTGCCGGAATCATTGCAGGCTCGTTGTTTCAATTAGTTCAGGATTTATACGTTTATTCGCAGGTTTCGATTACAAAATTCAGCGCAATTTATGGAACTTTTGCTGCAATACCGTTATTTTTGATGTGGGCGCAATTGAGTTGGCTGATAGTGTTGCTTGGCGCGGAACTGTCGTTTGCATATCAAAATATCAATAATTACGAGAGCGAAAAAGAATCGGAAAATACAAGCTTTATGCAACGTAAAATTTTTGCATTGCTCATTACACGAATTATTGCAATTAATTTTAAAAATGAAAATATACCTTTGGAAATATCCGATATTTCAGAAAAACTTTCGTTGCCAACACGTATTGTGCGCACCGTTGTAAACAATTTGGTTGATGTTGGCATACTTTCAGAAGTTGTTACGGAATCAGAAAAAGAATATGCCTATCAGCCTGCATTTGATATAAATAGCATAACTATTGCAACAGTTTTTTCTCATCTCGAAAAATTAAACCACAGCAATTTTGTATCCGATAACGACGATTATAACCATATTTCAAAATTAGTAGATACAATTTTAGAAGATTTTAAAAAATCACCAAAAAACAAACTCCTTATTGAAATGTAAAGAATCAAGAATCAAGAGCCAAGAAACAAGAAACAAGAAGTTAGAAAAGTTGATTGCGATATAAAAAATCTTTGTGAACTTTGTGCCTTTGTGGGATAATTTATGCGCAAAATCAAGTCGAATACAATATAGTAATGCGAACTTTGTGGTTAAAAATTAAAAAATACTACGATTAAAATTTCAATAATTTCTAAATTGCAATAATACGAATAAAGAAAGTGAAAAATATCAAATTATCTTAATAATTATGAAATATAGCCTAAAAAAACAACAAATTATTAATAAAAAACAAAATTGAGAATCAGCGGATTAATAAATTTTCGCAAAAAAAGTGACAAAAATTTTTGGTAAAAAGAAAAAAGGCATTACCTTTGCAGCCCTTTTGGGAACGAAATGAGAACAAGAGGGGCAAAAAGGTCTTTGAAAATAATTGAAACAGAGAAACTTGAAGCATCAAGTAAAGAGTAGAGCGTTAATTTCAGAAATGGATTAATAAGATAGTCAGGACA
>JAITOP010000199.1 GCA_031289895.1 Prevotellaceae bacterium | reverse complement strand
GAGCATCACGAGAATATCGGTGGATTTTTGTTTTGCCTCCGCCCACAAAAGATATTCGTCATCGAAATCAATGTCGTTTTTCGGGCGTTTTATTTTCACTGCAAAGTCTATTTTGCCAATAATTCTTGTGCAGTCGAATCCTTCAAAAAACTCGGCAGCGACTGTATTTTTTATTTCTTCTTCGAGAATGTTTGAATACTTCATTGTTTCGTTATTTTTCACAAAATTAGATGAAAATTATCAGATTTCCAAGCGCGTAAAAATGAAAAAAGTTTTTTTACAGAGGAAACATTCGTTTTCTACCAACATTTGAATCCTAACGGATTCATTTTATCTGTTATAATTTATTTATTTTTTGTTATTAAAATTCTTAATTTTCTATTCAAAAAAATGGCAATTCGTAATTTTTGTAATTCGTAATTCATAATTATTTTTAAAACTTTTTAATTATTTATAATATTTGTTTTGTGATAAGTCGAATAAAAATTTTACCTTTGCGGGTTCAAAGCATATAATTATTGGTGTAAAAAATGAAAAAAATAAGAATTATTACAGTTTTATTTGTTGTGATTGTCGCTTTTTCGGCGTGCAGTAAGTACGAAAAACTCTTGAAAAAATCAGACAACGAAACAAAATACAAATTAGGAATGGAGTGCTACAACAAGGGCAAATATCGTTACGCAACAAAATTTTTTGAACCCGTAACGTTCTATCTTCGAGGAACAGAACGAGACGATAGCGTAAACTTTTATTTTGCCAAAGCCTATTACATGTCGGGCGACCCTTATACCGCCGAATATCATTTTGATATGTTCAAACGAACATTTCCGCGCAGTGCATTTGCCGAAGAGGCATCGTATCTGTATGCGGCTTGTCTTTACTCGCAATCGCATCGTCCGGAGCTTGACCAGATTCCCACAATCAAGTGTATAACAGCGATAAACGAATATCTTTATACTTTTCCTAACGGGAAAACCGAACATCGCGAAAAAAGCGAAGCCGTGCAGACTGAACTTCAACAGCGATTGGTAGATAAATCGTTTTTGGCATCGCGATTATACTTTAAAATAGAGGATTATCGTTCGGCTATCGAATCGTTAAAAAATCATTTAAAAGATTATCCCGATTCAAATCATCGCGAAGAATCTTTGTTTTTGATACTTCGTTCGAGTTATCTGTATGCTACACACAGTAAGCACGATAAACGCAGAGAACGCTATCAGAATACTATCGACGAATATCTGAATTTTACGAGTGAATTTCCGGTATCGACATACAAAAAAGAATCGGAAAATATGTATGCCGTTGCCGTAAAAGCCACGCAATTCGGAAACCGACAAACAGAAAATTCAAATCAGGAAAATACAAACGAATAATTTTAAAATCAAAAATATGAACACGGAAAAGAAAAAAACAATTTCGACCACAACAACGCAAACACGAAACGTTACAGAACTGTCGGATAGAACAAGTAATATTTACGAAACTGTAATGATTATAACAAAACGCGCCAACCAGATTTCAGCCGAGCAAAAACAAGAATTGACACGCAAACTCGAAGAATTTACCTCGTTGGGCGACAGTATTGAAGAAATTTTTGAAAATCGCGAGCAAATAGAAATCTCTAAATTTTACGAAAAACAACCGAAACCGGCACTTTTGGCTATCGACGAATTTTTGAGCAGTAAGATTTATTATCGCCTTGTTGAAAAGAAAGATAAAGAGAAAGATAAGGACAAGGACAAAGATAAGGATAAAGAAAACGATAAGGATAATAAAGACAAGGATAATAAGGAAAAAGATAATAAAGAGAAGGGAAAACATAAGGATAATAAAGAGAAGGGAAAATATAAGGATAATAAAGATAAGGAAAAAGAAAGCAAAAAGAAAAAAAATAATTAATATTTTATAAAAAACTAAACGTTATGCGAAAAACACTAATTTTATTGTGCCTGATTTTCACAGCACTAACAAGCAATGCTCAAGAATTGTTTTGTAGAGTAAGTGTGGCATCGCAACGAATACAAGGCTCGACAAACCGAACTATTTTCAGCACTTTGCAACAATCGCTGTACGAATTTGTAAATAACACAAATTGGACAAATCACGTTTACACACAACAGGAACGAATTGAATGTACGATATTTATAAATATCACCGAAGAAATAAATTCGGGAGAATTTAAAGGAACATTGCAGGTTCAGTCGAAACGCCCTGTTTTTGGGTCGGCTTATTACACAACAATGATTAATTTTTCCGACAACGATATTCAATTTAAATACAACGAATACGACAAAATAGAGTTTAACGAAAACACTCACACATCAAACCTGTCTTCGCTTATAGCGTATTATGCTTACTTGATTATAGGATTTGATTACGATTCGTTTTCGCCGCGCGGAGGCAACGAGTATTTTCAGAAAGCGCAAAAAATAGTATCAAATGCACAAGGCGAAGTAGAACCGGGATGGAAAGCATTTGACGGTAATCGCCGCAACAGGTATTGGATTGTAGATAACATACTTAACTCGCGTTACAGCAGCGTTCGTTCGGCTTATTATATGTATCATCGTTCAGGATTAGACAGAATGTCGGAACGACCAAGCGAGGCACGCGAACAAATTTTGCAGGCATTAACCGAAATACAAAAAGTTTACCGCGACAAACCCGACCCGTATCTGACATATTTAAAATTGTTTTTTGATTCAAAAGCCGATGAAATAGTAAATATATTTTCGCAAGGTGCGATGACAGATAAAGTTCGCGTTTACAACATTTTGGCAGAAGTTGATAATCCAAATGAATCGAAATATAAGGCAATAAAAGAATCGACAAGCGAATTTTAATAAATTCACAACCAAGATATAACACAATATAATTTAAAAACATAACACATTAAGTTTCAGAATTATGCTTAAAACAATAAATATCGAAAATTATGCAATAATCAACTCGTTGCAGATTGATTTCGACAAAGGATTGAGTATAATTACAGGCGAAACAGGCGCAGGAAAATCAATTTTGCTTGGCGCATTATCGCTGGCTTTAGGGCAACGCGCTGAAACAAACGTCATTAAAAATCCCGAAAAAAATTGCGTTATTGAAGTTATTTTTCAACTCGATGAAAAAATATTTAAACCGATTTTTGAAAATAATGATGCCGAATTTGACGCGCATTCTACGTTTCGCCGCATAATAGGCAGCAACGGCAAATCGCGGGCATTTATAAACGACATTCCGGTAAACATTTCGCAACTTAAAAATATAGGCGAACATCTTGTTGATATTCACTCACAACATCAAAATTTATTGCTTACAAACACCGCTTTTCAAATGGCAATAGTTGATACCACCGCCAAAAACAAAGATATTTTGCGCGAATATCAATCGGCTTTTACTGTTTATAAAGATGTTGAAAAACAATTAAATGAACTAAAAATTCAGGTAGAACAGGCAAAAAATGATTATGATTATCTGAATTTTCAGAACGAACAATTTTTATCGGCAAAACTGCAAGCCGACGAACAAGAAAATCTGGAAAACGAACTAAATCAAATTACTCACGCCGAAGAAATAAAAACAGTTTACACAAACGTATCGGCAATGTTAAACAGCGACCAAACATCAATAAACACAATGATTCGCGAAAGTATATTGATGTTGAAAAAGATAGAAAAAATATCAAAATATGCTGAAAATTTTGTTGCGCGACTTGAATCGTGCCGCATTGAACTTGGCGATATTTACTACGAAATAGACCTGCAAAATGAAGCCGTAAATTTTGATTCGGAACGACAACAATTTATAGAAAATCGTTTGGATACAATTTACGATTTACAACAAAAACACAGAGTTACAACAATATCCGAACTAATTGCTATTCACGAAAACATTAGTCAAAAACTTACAACTATCGAAAATTTTGATAGCCAACTCGAAGAACTTGAAAAAGAAAGAAATAAGCGTTTTGAAATAATGAAATCGTGCGCCGAAAATCTTACACAATCGCGAAAAAAAGTTGTTGAAAACATCGAAAAACACGTTGTGCAAATGCTGCAATCGCTTGGAATACCGAATGCTGTGCTGAATATCACAGTAACCGAAAACGAAACATTTACAGCAAGCGGAAAAGATAATGTGTCGTTTTTATTTTCGGCAAACAAAGAAATCGCCCCGCAGGAAATAACAAAAGTTGCGTCAGGCGGCGAAATATCGCGGTTGATGCTGAGCCTAAAATCGCTTGTGATTGAAAACGGAATGTTTCCAACAATAATTTTTGATGAAATCGACACCGGAATTTCGGGTGATGTCGCCGACAAAACAGGTGAGATAATAAACAGTCTTTCAAGAAATTCGCAAATAATAAATATCACGCATTTGCCGCAAATCGCAAGCAAAGGCAACAATCATTATTTTGTTTACAAAGAAGAAACGGCAAACACAACCACAACAAATATCCGCCTGCTGACACAGGATGAACGCATAATGGAAATTGCTAAAATGCTTAGCGGCAGCGATATAACACAAGCAGCAATTGAAAATGCAAAAGAACTGCTGAAAAAATAATAAAAAAACAAAAATATCATGAGATTAATTATTCAACCCGATTATCAAAACGTATCAAAGTGGACGGCAGCCTATATTGTTGTCAAAATCAACGCATTCAAACCTACTGCGGAAAAACCGTTTGTGCTGGGTTTGCCCACAGGTTCGTCGCCGCTTGGCACATATAAAGAACTGATACAGTTGCACAAAGCAAAAAAAATATCTTTCGAAAATGTTGTAACTTTCAACATGGACGAATATATAGGAATACCGCAAAATCACGAACAAAGTTATCATACATTTATGTGGACTAACTTTTTCAATCACATTGATATACAAAAAGAAAACGTAAATATTCTGAACGGCAACGCAAAAAATATTACGGCAGAATGTGAATTGTACGAAACAAAAATAAAATCGTATGGCGGAATAGATTTGTTTCTTGGCGGAATAGGTCCCGACGGACACATAGCATTCAACGAGCCGGGTTCGTCATTGTCATCGCGCACACGCATAAAAACACTCACAACAGACACAATAATAGCAAATTCGCGTTTTTTCGATAACGATGTAAATAAAGTTCCCAAAACCGCGCTTACCGTTGGCGTTGGTACAATAATGGATTCCAAAGAAGTTTTGATAATAGTGAACGGACACAACAAAGCCCGCGCATTGCAGCAAGGCGTGGAAGGCAGCCTGAGTCAAATGTGGACAATCACAGCCCTGCAAACACACCCCAAAGGCATTATCGTTTGCGACGACGCCTCAACAACAGAACTGAAAGTTGGCACTGTAAATTATTTTAAAGATATTGAAAAAGATAATCTTGATGCGGAGAAGTTGATTTAAGAAGCAAGAGACAAGAACCAAGAAGTTAGAAACAAGAAGTTAGAATCAAGAAGTTAAGAAGTTATAGAAGTTAAGAAGTTCATTTTGAAGATTATTGATATAAAAACCTTTGTGAACTTTGCGCCTTTGTGGGAAAATAAATTTATGCAAAAAATCAAGCCAAACACAGCACTGTAAATCCAACCAAAGACTAACGACTAATGACCAACGACTAACGACCAACGACTAACGACCAAATACCATAAAAAAAGCAGCACGTAATCATCATTACAACAATTACTTGCTACTCAAAAAAAAGTGGTTCTATTATGAAGTACAGTATAATAAGGGATACTTAATTTTCGGTAAAGCTTATGAACATCGGACTATGCCTAACAATATAGGTATAATATTGATTTTCATGAGAGATTTGTTATTATGTAATTATGTTTGTTGTTTTTGTATGAGAGAACTTTTTAATCTGTATTACATATCTCGGCTATCGTATGAAATAACTTATAAAATAATTGTTTATCTTAATTTTATGGTTCTCAGTACTTTCAACATTACATATTATTATATTTATAGACATAATTCCGATATTCATTCAACTTTTTTAATGGTTTCTTTTAATTTTCTTAAATAATCTAATCTTCCTAAAATAATCTAACTTCCTAAAATAACTCTAATCTTCTTTTTCTAATTTTTAACTTAAAACTCTAATTTTTTAATCTAATTTTTTTCTAACTTTAATGATTTAATACTCCTTTTCTGATTTTTTATCGTTCAACTTAAATTCATCTAATTAAATTCATCTGAAAACAGTATTCTTTTATCGAATTTCTGTTTTCATATCTTAATTTTATTTTTCATCATTAATCAAATAATCGTTTATTTTGTTGTATAAAATCTTGTACAAATATACAAGTGTTTTTTTAAAAATCAAACTTTTTTTGAGATTTTTTTCTGTTTTTTCTCTTTTTATGTAAAAAAGATATTAATATTAAAGCATTTAGAGCAAAAAACAGAAAAGTTAAAAAAATAGTTAATTAATCTTATATTTCGGCATTTTTGCAAACAAAACGCATCAAAAACAACTAAGTTTATACTTTTTTTCGGATAAAATCAGATTTCTTTCTTTTGCCAATTTCCTTTTTTCAGATAAAAATATCCGAATCCGCCAATAAGCACCCAGTACACAAACTCCGACAACCACACTATTTCCGTTGAACTTGGGCTAATTATTGCCGTATAATAAATGTATGCGATATAAAAAAACATTGTTACAAATTCAATTAAAAATGCGGTTCGCGTGTTTCCTGTTCCCGATACTGAATTGAAAATTATATTGCCCACAGCACAAAACACCATTGCGATTGACACAACCCGCATAACAGGTATGCTTGCGCGTATTAAGTTTGCGTCTTCGGTATAAATTTGCGCAAAAAGTTCGGGAAAAGCAAATGTAAACGTCATAATCGGCACAACTAATATCAACGAAACTTTTACCATTCGGTTGATAAACGGCAGTACTTCGCTTTTTCGTCCTGCTCCTATCAAATTGCTTACTAAGGTGTTAACCGTTGTAGATAACGCAATTCCCGGAATCATAAGCAACATGTACAAACTTCGCCCGATGTTGGTTATTGCCAGCGGTCTCTCGCCCATTCGCTCGATAAATATGAAAAACAAAAACCATGTTGACGTTGATATAAAAAACTGAAACATTATAAAAACCGACAAACTAAGCATTTGTTTAATCACTTTCCAGTCGATTTTTGAAAACACAAAAAGCGCATATCGTTTGGTATCCATTTTAAATATGGTGTAAGCCAATAAAAACAAAAATGTAACACATTCGGCAATAACAGAGGCAATTGCCGCGCCTGCAATGCCGAGTTCGGGAAAGCCGAAATTGCCGAAAATCAAAGCATAATCAAAAAAAACATTGCTTAGCGATGTTATTATTGCCGAAACGGTAAGCACCCGCGTTTTGGTAATTCCCACATACAAACTGCGAAACATTATATTAAAAAACGCAAAGAAAAAGCCGTAAATGCGCCAATCGAGATATTCAAAAACCGCATTATATATATTTTCTGATTTTACAAGAAAATTTATAATCGTCGGCATCTGAAAATACGAAAACATGAAAACAATCACGCTCAGCAACAAATTAAACAACAAGCCGTTGTTGAATATCAAACCTATTTTTGCATAATCGCGCTCACCATTGCGGCGTCCTATAAGTATCTGCGCTCCCTGACTAAATCCGAAACCCACGATATACACCGCAATATAAAACATTCCGGCAATCGCCGAAGCCCCAAGCGCAACTTCGCTAACATGACCAAGAAACGCCGTATCGGTAACATTTATAATATTTTGAGCAACTAACGTTAAACAAATAGGATATGCAATGTTGAATATATTTTTATTACTTGTTAGATTCATAATTTATGATGTTTTTCTGTACAAAAAAAATTTAACAGCCCACAAAAATACAAAATTAATGACGAAAAGCAAAAGAAATGGTCGTTGGTCGTTAGTCATTAGTCGTTAGTAGTTGGTCGTTAGTCGTTGGTCATTAGTCATTAGTCATTAGTCGTAAGTCATAAGTCATAAGTCGTAAGAAGGAAGTTGGAGAAGTTGGAGAAGTTGGAGAAGTTGAAGAAGTTATACTGCGCTTGGCTTTTGTGAATAAATTTAATATCCCACAAAGACACAAAGTTCACAAAAAATTTTTATAAAAATATTTAAAATCAATATTTTCTTGTGTCGTTGCACCCTTTGTCCTTAGTGTCCCTCGTGTCCTTAGTGTCCCTCGTGTCCTTAGTGTCCTTAGTGTCCTTAGTGTCCCTCTATGGGAGATTAAAAAAACCACGCCCCGCAAAGCATAAAAGGCGACTAACGACCAATGACTAATGACTAACGACCAAGTACTTACAACCACTTACAACTTTCAAACCCAACGCCTCAATTTTTATCTCAACGCGATTTTTAGCAGCAACCGATTCGCCATCATAATGAGCGCAATCGTTTTCAGAGATTTCTAAGACGGCATGTTTGCATTTATAAATTTTAACGTATTTCGATTTATGTATATTTTTCATGAACAATCGCAGTCCCATAATCGGACACGAAAACCAAGGAAAACTGCGTATAACCACAACATCTATAACACCATCGCGCAAATCAGCCAAAGGCGAAATGTAAGCGTTGTTGCCAAATTGTTTGGCATTGGCAAAAGTTATATCAAAGGCTTTAAATGTTTTGGGGGTTATTATTATTTCGCCGTCAATGGTTAATTTACTACGCACAGGCTTCATTTTTATGTAAGCGTTTAACCCTGAAATCAGATACGAAAAAAAACCGCGTTTGCGCGATTCTGCAAAAACTTTACTAACGGCGGCATCAAAACCAACGCCCGCCGTACAAAAATACGGATGTTCGTTGAAATAACAAACATCAATATCCGAAATTTTTGCTTCGTTTAATAATTGCAAGGCTTTGTCAACCCTAAGCGGGATGCGCAGTTCGCGAGCCAACCCGTTTCCCGAGCCGCAGGGAATAATTGCCAGCGCGGTGTTGGAGTGAATCAAAGCGCAGGCAATTTCGTTTATTGTGCCATCGCCGCCAACTGCAACCACAATATCAAAATTACGTTCAACGTATTTTTTTGCATTTTCAAAAGCATCGCCGGCGCATTTGGTAAAATATATTTCAACCGTATTGTTAGCAAACCAAGCAGCAGCCTTGATTTGCTTTACAATATTATTTTTATTTTTCGAGCCGGAAATCGGGTTAATAATAAATGCTATTAGTTTATTTTCCATAAATCGTGTAACAATTTTTTACAAAAATAGTGTTTTTATCTTTTTTCGGGGAATTTTCTCGAAAATTTTATGATGAAAAATGGTCAAACTTCCACTTTTATGCAAAATTTTAACACTTCTTCGCAAAATTTTTGTCCTATAATTTACATTATGTTTAGTTTGGCGACAAATTTAATTTAATTTTCAATATCTTACAAATTTAACAATGTCATTTTTTAAAGTTAAAAAGTGTTTAATGTTTTGATTTT
>JAITOP010000082.1 GCA_031289895.1 Prevotellaceae bacterium | reverse complement strand
ATTCATAATTTCCAATTTATTTTTACCTTTGCATTTAAACTTTTTGATGGAAATTCAATCAAATGAAAAGTATAAATTTTGCTCAAAAATATTTTTATGAAGAAGATTAAAAAATGGATAATTATTATTCCTGTTTGTGTGCTTGCTTGCTGGGGTGTGTACGGGTTGCTCTCGAAAAATGCCACCGCAAAAAACGATAACACTCGTCAAAGAACTGCGGGCGGTGGAAAACCGCTGAATATCAACGGACTTGTTGTCAAAGAACAAACGTTGAGCGATGACATATATATCAACGGGCGGCTTATTCCCGACGAAGAGGTTAATTTGTCATTTGAAACTTCGGGTAAAATTGTAAAAGTTAATTTTGTAGAAGGCTCGGCGGTAACAAAAGGTCAGTTGCTTGCTAAAGTTAATGACGAACCGCTACAGGCTCAACTGAAAAAACTCGAAGCCCAAATTCAGCTTGCCGAAGACCGTGTATCGCGGCAAAGCACATTGCTCGAAAAAGATGCGGTGAGCAAAGAAGCCCTCGAACAGGTGAAAACCGAACTCGCAACGCTCAATGCCGATATCGACCTTATAAAAGCCAATATCAGGCAAACAGAACTTCGTGCGCCCTTTGACGGAATTATCGGATTGCGCCTGATTAGCGAAGGTTCTTACGCATCGCCAAGCACGGTTGTTGCTAAATTAACTAAACTTTCGCCGCTTAAAATTGATTTTTCGGTAAACGAACGCTACGCTCAGGATGTGAGAAAAGGCACTCGTCTCAACTTTACTGTTGACGGCGACTCTGAAATTTACAGCGCATCAATTTATGCCACCGAATCGCAGGTTGATGCCGAAACATTTTCGCTGAAAGCACGCGCTCTTTATCCCAATTTGCGACACGAACTGTCGCCGGGCAGATTTGTAAGAATACAACTGATACAAAAAGAAATTCGCAATGCAATAATAATTCCTACCGAATCTATTGTCCCCGAAATGGGCGTTGATAAAGTATTTTTATATAAATCGGGAAAATCGCAGCCTGTTGAAGTAACAAAAGGATTGCGCACCGATGCTAACGTACAAATATTAAGCGGCTTGAATATCGGCGATACCGTTATTATTTCGGGAACATTACAACTGCGAATGGGATTGCCCGTAGTGCTTGATAATATCGACTCGCTGCGAACCGACACCAGACTTGGAAAATTATAAATCAATAAAAATCTAAATTATTATTCGTTTTTGAATAATAACGCTTAATTTAATAATATAATGAATATTTCAGAACTTAGCATACGCCGCCCCGTATTGTCAACAGTGTTAACATTGGCAATCATTCTTTTTGGAATTATAGGATATACTTATTTGGGAGTACGCGAATATCCTTCGGTTGACAATCCAATTATTTCGGTATCAACTTCGTATCCGGGAGCAAATGCCGATGTTGTCGAAAATCAGATTACCGAACCGCTGGAACAAAATATCAACGGAATCCCCGGTATCCGCTCACTTTCGAGTGTCAGCAGTCAGGGCAGCAGCAATATTACCGTTGAATTTCAACTGTCGGTGGATTTGGAAACTGCCGCAAATGATGTTCGCGATAAAGTTTCGCGCTCACAACGACTTCTTCCGCGCGACTGCGACCCGCCAATAGTAACAAAAGCCGATGCCGATGCAATGCCAATTTTAATGGTTGCGATACGAAGCGATAAACGCTCGTTGCTCGAACTAAGCGAAATTGCCGACCTTACGGTGAAAGAACAGCTGCAAACAATTTCGGACGTGAGCAGCGTTTCTATCTGGGGCGAAAAACGTTATTCGATGCGGCTTTGGTTAGACCCGATAAAAATGTCGGGATACGGCATAACGCCTCTTGATGTGCGAAGTGCTATTGAACGCGAAAATATAGAATTACCATCAGGAAGCATAGAAGGAAACACTACCGAACTAACCATCCGCACCTTAGGATTGATGCACACTGCCGAAGAATTTAATAATTTAATTGTAAAAGAAGACCAATCAAATATAGTTCGCTTTCGCGATATAGGACGCGCCGAACTTGGTCCTCAGGATATTCGCAGTTACATGAAAATGGATGGTATTCCTATGATTGGTGTTGTTGTAACACCGCAACCCGGCGCAAATCATATAGAAATTGCCGATGCCGTGTACGACAGAATGAAAATGATGGAAAAAGACCTTCCCGAAGATATAACTTACACTTACGGATTTGATAATACAAAATTTATTCGCGCCTCAATCAATGGAGTTAAAGAAACGGTTTATATTGCCTTTATTTTGGTAATATTTATAATATTTGTTTTTTTGCGCGACTGGCGGGTTACGCTAATTCCTTGTATTGTAATTCCTGTATCGCTGGTAGGCGCATTTTTTGTGATGTATCTTGCCGGATTTTCAATAAACGTATTATCTATGCTTGCCATCGTTCTTGCCATAGGGCTGGTGGTGGATGATGCTATTGTTATGACCGAAAATATATATATTCGCGTAGAAAAAGGAATGACACCCAAACAAGCAGGAATTGAAGGAGCAAAAGAAATATTTTTTGCTATTATTTCAACAACAATAACACTTATATCCGTATTTTTTCCTATCGTATTTATGGAAGGAATGACAGGCAGATTATTCCGCGAGTTTAGCATAGTAGTTTCAGGCTCGGTAATAATATCATCGTTTGCCGCTCTTACATTTACGCCTATGCTTGCAACAAAACTGCTTGTGCGCCGCGAAAAGAAAAACTGGCTGTACACAAAAACAGAACCGTTTTTTGTAGGAATGAACAATTTTTACCGAAAATCGCTTAGCGCATTTCTTAAAAATCGCTTAATGGCAATCCCCGTAATTGTAATAACAATATTGGCAATAATATTTTTCTGGAATGAAATTCCGTCTGAAATGGCACCTTTGGAAGACCGCTCGCAAATAACAATAAACACACGTGGTGCAGAAGGCGTAACTTACGAATACATACGCGATTATACCGAAGATATAGTTACTTTGGTTGATTCTGTTTTTCCTTTGGCAAAATCGGTGCAGGCGCGTGTTGGCGGCGGTAGCGGAAATGTGCGAATTGTTTTGGATGATATTAACGAACGCGATTACAGCCAAATGGAAGTCGCCGCAGAACTTTCGCAGGCTGTGCGTACAAAAACCAAAGCCCGCGCATTTGTACAACAACAAACAACTTTTGGCGGCAGGCGGGGAGCGATGCCTGTTCAATACGTTATTCAATCTACAAATATTGAAAAATTGCAGGAAATTATTCCTGTTTTTCTGGCAAAAGTTCAGGATAATCCCCTGTTTCAAATGGCTGATGTAAATCTTAAATTCAATAAACCAGAAACCCGCATAAATATTAATCGCGAAAAAGCAAGCATTATGGGAGTCAGCACTCAAAACATAGCGCAAACACTGCAATACGCACTTAGCGGACAACGTATGGGATATTTTTATATGAACGGCAAACAATACGAAATACTTGGCGAAATAAATCGTCAGCAACGCAATAAACCTGCCGACTTAAAATCAATTTATATTCGCAGCAGTAAAGGCGAAATGATTCAACTTGATAATCTTGTTGAATTATCCGAAGGCATTGCGCCGCCGCAATTATACAGATACAACCGTTTTGTGGCAGCAACTGTTTCGTCGGGGCTTGCTGTGGGACGAACAATTGGCGAAGGACTTGACGAAATGGACATTATCGCAAAAGAAACGCTTGACGATACTTTCAGAACAGCATTAACAGGTGATTCTAAAGAATTTAAAGAAAGTTCGTCGAGCCTGATGTTTGCTTTTTTGTTGGCGATATTGTTTATTTACCTTGTGTTGGCTGCGCAGTTCGAAAGTTTCAAAGACCCGCTTATAATTATGTTTTCTGTTCCGCTGGCTGTGGCAGGTGCATTGCTGTTTATGTATTTTAACGGTATAACTATGAACATTTACAGTCAGATAGGAATAATAATGCTGATAGGTTTGGTTGCCAAAAACGGAATTCTTATTGTTGAATTTGCCAACCAAAAACAAGAGGCGGGAATCGACAAAGCAACCGCCATACGCGATGCTTCGCTTCAACGTTTGCGCCCTATTCTTATGACAAGCGCATCTACAATTCTCGGACTTATTCCTTTGGCATTTGCTACCGGCGAAGGCTGCAACGGACAAATTGCAATGGGCGTTTCGGTAGTTGGCGGGTTGTTGGTTTCTACACTGCTTACAATGTATATCGTTCCTGCAATGTACAGTTATATTTCGACTAACAGAGCGAATAGGAAAAAAGATGAATATGATAATTTGATTAATGTGGAAATTTGATTAATGTGAGAATTTGATTAATGTGTTAATGTGATTAATTTGGAAATGTGATTAATTTGGAAATGTGATTAATTTGGAAATTGCATCAATAAAATATTTAGATAAAAAAATGAAAAAAATATTACTAATATCAACAATAATTTTTGCGCCGTTTGTGATGCTTGCGCAGGATGTTTATACCTTAAAATCGTGTTTGGAATTGGGATTGGAAAATAATTATTCGGTTCGTATTTCCAAAAATGATGAACAAATCAGCAAAAACAGTGCTACAAAAGCCAATGCAGGATTTTTGCCTACTGTCGATTTGGCGGGGCGATATTCGGGAACGCTCAACAATACCTCGTCAACAGTCAGAGCAACAGGCGATGTTGAAAAAATAAACAGTGCCTTAGACCATACGTTTAATGTAGGTCTGTCGCTTAATTGGACAATTTTCGACGGCTTTAATATCTCAACAAATTACAAGCGGCTGAAAGAACTTGAATCTACCGGCGAAGTAAATACACGTATCTCTATCGAAGATTTTGTTGCCGACCTTACAGCCGAATATTACAATTATATTCAACAAAAAATCCGCATAAAGAATTTTCGTTATGCCGTTTCGCTTTCAAAAGAACGTTTGCGAATTGTCGAAGCGCGTTATCTTATTGGTAATCTGTCGCGTCTCGATTTGCAGCAGGCTCGCGTGGACTTCAACGCCGACAGTTCAAAATATGTGAAACAACACGAACTGCTTAACACGTCCCGAATACGTCTTAACGAACTAATGGCAAATGAAAACGTTGACCAAAATCTCGAAATTCCTGACTCAATAATTGATGTTAACGAATTATTAATTTTTGAAGATTTATGGCAATCAACGCTCAACACAAATGCAACGCTTTTGAAAGCCGACCGCAATGTAAATCTTGCCCAGCTTAATCTTAAATCGGTAAATTCGCGCAAATATCCGTATCTGCGGTTTAGTTCGGGCTATGGCTACACTTTCAACCGATACGAAGTAAATACTTACAAACAACGCAACGTTTTAGGTTTGGATTTTGGGCTTACTTTCGGCATAAACATTTTTGACGGAACGCGCCGCAGTCAACAAAAAAATGCGCGTATTGATATTGAAAATGCACGTTTGCAACGTCAGCAACTCGAACAATCGCTGCGAGCCGGCATTAGCAATTTGTGGCAAGCGTACAATAATAATTTGAAAATGCTGAAACTCGAACGCGAAAACCTCATTGCCGCCAAACAAAATCACGAAATAGCAATGGACAGATACATGCTCGGCGACCTTTCGGGAATAGAAATGCGCGAAGCGCAAAAAAATCTTCTCGATGCCGAAGAACGTATTTTATCAGCCGAATTTGACACAAAACTTTGCGAAATATCACTGCTCCAAATCAGCGGCAAAGTGCTGAAATACTTGGGAAATAGTGATTAATGATTAGTTGTTAATGGTTAGTTGTTAGTGATTAATGAAAGTCTCTAACTTTATAAACTTTACGAACTTTATAACTTTATAAACTTTATAAACTTTACGAACTTTATAACTTTACGAACTTTACGAACTTTATACTTTATAACTTTAAAAACTCGATGAACTTTCTATGTTAAATTTAAAATATTTATAGTTAATATTATTTCGTTGTTAAAATTTTTTTTACCTTTGCACTCCAATTGGTACCATGGCCGAGAGGTTAGGCAGCGGTCTGCAAAACCGCGTACAGCAGTTCGAATCTGCTTGGTACCTCAATTAATTCTGATAATGAATTACTTGTATAAAACAAGAACTAAATAAGGGACTATTCTCAATATTTAGTTCTTGTTTTTTTAAATAAAAGAATCAAGAAGTTAAGTAATAAAAAGTTAATTAACAAAAAATTAATACCAAACAGTTACCAAAACCCTTATTTTCAAAAGCCGCCCTCAGTAGCAAAAATTAGCCTCGATATTCTACCCTTATTCCCTTATTTACAACATTTCAATAAAGGAATAAGGGTATGCGTTATCTAATTTTCGGCTACTAAGGGAACTTTATATAAATAAGGGTTTTATATGTTATTTATTTTCTGTGCCTAAATCGGCATTTTGATAACTGTTTAGTATAAGTAATAAAAAAATTAATAACCTATAAAAGATGGAGTGAATCCGTAGGATTCAAATGTTGGTAGAAAAAAAATGTCCACACCACATACGATCCCGAACAGGGTCGAACAGTAGGGGAACTTGCACATTTCTACCAACATAAAATCCTTATCGGGATTTTTTTGTCATCTGTTATAATTTGTTTATTTTTCATCACTAAAGGATTATAAAAAACAAAAAAGCAACCAAATTTATTTAGTTGCTTTTTGTTTGTGGGAGTACATGGATTCGAACCAAGGACCCCCTGCTTGTAAGGCAGGTGCTCTGAACCAGCTGAGCTATGCTCCCAATACTTTTAAGAACTTTGTCCCAAATGGGAGTGCAAAAGTATGTATCTTTTTTTATTCTACAAAATTTTTGCGCGTTTTTTTTACATTTTCTTGCAAAAATAAAATGTCATCATTTCATATTTTGTTGTTTTTCAATATGTTCAATAATTCTTGCGGAGTGTCTATTATAAACTTTGCTCCGGCGTTTTCCAATTCTTTTCGGCTGCGAAATCCCCATGTTACGCCTACCGACAACATTTTTGCATTTGCTGCCGTAAGCATATCAACATTAGAATCGCCGATGAAAATGCAATCGCAAGTTTCGATATTATGATTTTGCACAACCCGCAAACATAAGTCTGGCGAAGGTTTTGTGGCAATGCCTGCAACATTTCCGAAAACATCGTCAAAAACAGCGGGAAACAAATTATTCACAATTTTTTTTGCCTGATTGTCGGGTTTGTTGCTTACAACGGCAAGTATGATATTTTGTTTTTTCAGTTCGTCCAAAGTTTCGCTGATACCCTTGTAGGGCTTGGTAAAATTGAGACAACAGCGATTGTAATTTTCGTTGAAAATATTTAGCATTTTTTGTTTGTATTCATCGGTTTTGTAATTGTCGGGCAGCACGCGCTCGATAAGTTTTGAAACGCCATTTCCCACAAATTGTTTGTATTTTTCGGTATCGTATATCGGCAATTTTAGCGAAACAAGCGCAGAATTTGCAGCATCGGCAAGGTCGCGCAACGAATTGATAAGCGTTCCATCCAAATCGAAAATACAGCATTTAATCATGATTTATTGTTTTGTCGTTTGCTTTTTTCTTGTATTTTTCCTTTTTCGTATAATGGTAAACGATATTCCGAATATTAAAATAATAACCGGCGGAATTAATGTATTTATCAGAATTATTCGGTTTCGGTTTAATATAACCATTTCTTTATCAAGCAATCGCAATGAAATTTCGTGCGAGCGTATTTCCAAAAGTCCGCTGTCGTCGGTGAGGTACAAAATTATATTTTTCACAAAATCTTTGTTGCCGAAAGTTCTGTTTAAATATCTGTCGTAACCGAGTGGCAGTGGGCGTGTTCCGTTTGCCCGCCGTATAACATCATTACGAATAATATCGCCATCGGAAGCGATAAACATTTTTGCATTTTTACCTTCGCCGACAAAGTCAAAAGGCTTACCGTTGTTATATTTGCTTAACATTCGGTTTTTAAATCCCGATTCAAAATTTCCTTCAAACACGGCTGCAATTATTTTGAACGATTGATTAAATTCTATTTCGGTGATTTTATCGTTTATTTGCGTAAGCGAAATGATAGCGGGCATTTTTGTAAGTTTCACTTTGTCGGATGTTTGCAGCAACGGAGTTTTTTTTATGTTGGATTTTGCCGAGCCTACAAAATCCAACGTACTTGCATATTGCGATTTAACCAAATTCACGCCTTTTGTAATTATATTATCGTAATTTGGAAAAAGCAAAGGATGATAAAGCCAAGGTTCGAGCTGAAAATTAGGCTGCGAGCCAACAGCAGCAATGTTTACCGGAACGTAAGCGCATTGCAAATCCTGAACCAAATCGGCATTTATTCGCGCTCCGTAACGAAACAATAAATCGTCGAGATTGTGTTTATTTTGTACGGCAAAAGTACGTTCTCCATTTGCAAGGCTATCTTCGTGAACTTCAACTTCGTCGATAAACCAAGCCACATTTCCGCCGGTCATAATGTATTGGTCAATAACAAGTTTGTCGTCTTCGTTCCATTCGTTGCTTGGTTTTGCTACAATTGCCGCTTTATATTCGTCTAAAACACCTACATTTCCATCAAGTTTAACATGATTTATTTCATAAAACTGCGAAAGTTCGTTTTCCAAATCTTTGGTTTCAAAATAATCAAGTTCGCCGTGTCCTTCGATAAATGCAATTTTAGGAAACTCTTTTCTGCTAAGCAGTTTTATTGTCGAAATCAATTCAAATTCAATATTTTGATATGCAAGATTTATGTTTTCGTCAGGCGATAATTCGTCGTTGTAACGGAAAAAATTCACCGATTTTTCTTTGCCGTTGTAGGTAATAACCGCCGCCGGAAATATATTGCGTTGAGTAGCACCGCCCTCAGCATCTTCAATCTGAATTGTAAACGGTTCGATGCCTTTTTTAATAAGTTCTGCAAAAAATGCCTCGCGCTCTTTTTCGTTTCCCGACATGGGATTTATAAATTCGTACTGTAATTTTTGTTGTGCATAAATCTGCAATTCAGTGATTGTTTCGTTTATCGAACGCCGCAATTTTTTAAATTCAACAGGCATTTCGCCATCAAGATACACTTTAATGTAAACAAAATCATCGAGTTGTTTCATTGTCGCTTTGCTTGTTTCGTTTATGGTGTATCGCTTGTCGGATGTTAAATCTATTCTGAAAAAAGATGTTGATAAAATGATATTTACCAAAAATATCACAACAATTATCAGCAAAATATTTAATATGTTTTTTTGTTTTGTATTCATATTATTTTACCATTTTCGTGATTGTAATTTCAAACGTGTAAGCAAAATAAAAACTGCGATAATGCTCACAAAATAAATAATATCGCGCGAATCAACAACTCCGCGACTTATCGACTGATAATGTTCGTTGATGCTCAGCGACAACAAAAAACTATCAGCAAACGCGAATATTTTGATACCCGAAAGTTCGGCAATTCCGATATACATAAAAAAGCAAATAACTGCCGAAAGTATAAATGCAAAAATCTGATTATCACTCAACGACGAGGCAAAAACACCTATTGCCGCATAACACGATGCCAAAAAAAACAATCCTATAAACGAACCCCATGTTCCGCCAATGTCAATATTGCCGACAGGATTTCCAAGTTGATATACTGTTACAAAATACAGTAAACAAGGCAATAACGATAAAATTACAAGCACAACCGCAGCCAAAAATTTTGCCATCACCAGATTTAATTCGCTGATAGGTTTTGTAAATAAAATTTCTATTGTTCCCATTTTTTTTTCTTCGGCAAAACTGCGCATTGTTGTTGCGGGAACAAGAAACAAAAAAATCCACGGAGCGATTATAAATAAGGTATCTATGTTTGCGTAACCGCTGTCGGTAACGTTTAATTCGCCGTGAGAAATCCACATAAACCACGCCGTGAGAAAAAGAAAAATCACCACGCTAATATAACCCGTAAGCGACGAAAAAAATAATATTATCTCTTTTTTTAATATTGGAAACATTTTTTATTATTTTATGTTTAATTATTTGCAAAGGTAATAATAAAAGTCATAAGACGTAAGTCATAAGTTGTAAGTCGTAAGTTGTAAGTCATAAGTTGTAAGTCATAAGTCATAAGTCATAAGTCGTAAGTCGTAAGTCATAAGTCGTAAGTTGTAAGTCGTAAGTTGTAAGCCGTAAGTCATAAGTTG
>JAITOP010000067.1 GCA_031289895.1 Prevotellaceae bacterium | reverse complement strand
AAAACCGGAAAACACCACCTCCTATAATTTTACGTAGGGAATAAACAAAAAAACAAAAATTTGAATTACCCTCGAATTACAAAAATTATTGAAATACAACAATTTGCGTAAAGTTTATTACTCACATTTTGCAAACAAAAATCATTTAAAAAATCTTTTCAAATATTCGGTCTGTTGCGCCGAGATTTGCTTTTACATATTCGCCTACTTTTGCGCATAAGGTAGAATCGGTGAGCAAATTATCAAAAACATTTCGTAATTCTTCGTAATTGTTTACCGAAAAACCTCCACCGCAGGCTATAAGTCCGCGGGCTTCGCGAAATTTCATATAATTAGTTCCCCACACCACAGGAATTGCATAAACGGCAGCTTCAAGCGTATTGTGTATTCCTGCGCCAAATCCGCCGCCAATGTATGCTATTTTTCCGTAGCGGTAAATCGCCGATAATATCCCAAAACAATCAATAATTATGCAATCAAAATCGACGGCGTTATCGTCTGAAAGTTGTGAGTATAAAGCGCACGGACGTTTCAGTTTATTGCATATTTCGTTAATGCGCGATTGATGTATTTCGTGAGGCGCGACTATTAATTTTATCGTTTTATTTTCGTTGAAATATTTTAGCAACAAATCTTCGTCGGCAGTCCATGTGCTGCCTGCTACAATCACATTTTTTCGGTCGGCAAATTTTTCTATCAACTCAAGTTTTTTCGATTGTTGCGCAATTCCGTTTACTCTGTCGAAACGAGTATCTCCGGCAATAGTAACTTTATAAATATCAATACTTTTCAGCAGTTTATACGAATTTTCATCTTGTACAAAAATATATGTAAAACATTTTAAAATTTTTCTGAAAAATCCGCCATAGATTCTAAAAAATATTTGTTTTTTGCGAAAAATTGCAGAGATAATATATGTAGGAATTTCACGTTTTTTAAGTTCCATCAGAAAATTTCCCCAAAATTCGTATTTTACAAATATTGCTTTTTCGATATTTACAAGCGAAAGAAATCGTTTTACATTTCGCCTCGTATCGGTTGGAAGATAGCAAATTACATCTGCATCAGAATAATTTTTGCGAATTTCATAGCCCGACGGCGAAAAAAATGTGAGCAATATTTTTGTTTGTGGTTTTTCTTTTTTCAGTTTTTCAATTACAGGGCGACCTTGCTCAAACTCACCAAGCGACGACACGTGAAACCACACGTATTTTGAGTTTTTATCCGTTTTTTCTTCAATAACATTCCAAGTATTATGACTTCCGGCGTGTCGTTTTTTTGCCTTTGCGCTAAAAACAGATGCCAAAGCAATCAATCGTCCGTAAACGTGTATAGACCAATTATATAAGATGTTCATTTCGCCAATTAAAAATTTTAATCTCTGAATAAATGCACAGAACCGCGATATTCTTTGCTGTCGTAAGAGGCATCGTCCCAGCCTATTCCGCTGACAACGTAATAATAAACGCCCGCAGAACATTTTACGCCATCGTTGTTTAATTTTCCGTTCCAGCCCTGCCATTTTTCATAAGCACCACTGTACGAATAAACTAAATGCCCTGTGCGGTCGAAAATTTGTAATCGTATTGAGCGCATCGACATATTTTGCCCTTTTATGAATTTGAAAATATCGTTTTGTCCGTCTCCGTTTGGAGTAAACGCATTTGGTATTGATTTATACGGAAAGACTGATTTACTAACATTTATGTACGATAAAAGCGAAGAATCTTTGCATCCTGTCGAAGTATTTTCTACAACCAACTGAAATCCGTATTTTCCTGTAGGATAGCCTTCAAGATTTCCCGTATGATGCGGAACTGTCGGATATGTGGTTTCGTTTGCATTTGTTGTTATTTGCGACCAAATAAGCACATTACGTGTTTGTTCGAGATAAATATTTCCGTAGCCTTTCCACGTATATTTATTTGCGTGTCGGGTTTGGTCGTGTTTGAAACGCACGTAATATAAGGCGTTGTTATTTTCATCGCCGTAAGTTGTTGTTGCTGACCAATTATCTTCATCTCCCCGCGCCTCAACTGCAAAAGCGGGATATACGGCAATTGCGGGAATCAGCGGTGTGGATGCTGTTACGGTTTTTCCGAAAACATCTTTTATAGTAACCGAATAAGTAGCATCAACCAAAGGCGGAGGCTCACTTATAGATGTTTTATTCCATTTTGTCCACGAATCGTCAATATCCGGCAAACCGTCGTAAATATCGGCAGACGTTGTCCAGTCTGTTGTGAGTTTGTTGTATATCAGCGAATCATAAAGTATTGACGACATGCTTTCTAACTGATAAATACGATATGGAACGTTAGATGCAGGTCGCACAGCAGCCTCCAAATCAAGCCAATCGCAATTTGACGAATAAGTGATTCCGCCAACAAGTTTAAACGTGTCGATAATAACCCAAACGGCAAAAGTATCAATAGAAATACCGGCTCCGGCAGAGTCCACCGCAACCCGAAAACCGCCGTCCGACAAGTTGGTAAATAAACTTGTAGCAACGTTGGGTTCATTTAAAACCGTTGAAAATGTTTGCGAATTAACATCTAATTTTTCCCATACGAAATCGGAATTTTCGCTTGAATGATGTTTAGCTTCAAGATATCCGGCAGTTGGTGAAAAAAAAACATGAATTTCGTCGGGTTTACCCCTCAAAAACGAAGTTGGTTTTGAATAATCAACCCCAATTGCTGTAATTTGCGCAAAACAATCTGTCTGCCAAAAAACAAACAATAAACTAATTATTAATAATTTGTATAATCTATACATCATAGTAAACTTTAATAAGAACCACAAATTTAATTATTTTTTTGCTAACAGCAACTTTTTTGGAATTAAGAATTAAAAATTAAGAATTAAGAATTAGGAATTAAAAAGTTAAGGAATCGTTACGAAATAACATGACTTTTTATTATGGTTTTGTTGGAAAATTAGGTAGGAATTAATTATAAGTTATAAATTGTCCTGCGATAGCGTGTGGCGACCTCTGCCATGTTGCGTCATTGCGGGTGCTGTGTTGGAGTCATTGCGGGTGCTGTGTTGGCGTCATTGCGGGCTTGACCCGCAATCTCTTCATATAAACGGGGGATTGCGGGTCAAGCCCGCAATGACGGTAAAAATAACACCTCAAAAAAAGTTTTAGACAATTAAGAATGAGAAAGAAATAAAAGGTTTTCAAATCAATAAAAAACAAAAAGCAAATAAGCAAATCAACAAAAAACAAAAAAACAAATAAACAAAAAGCAAATCAGCAAATAAACAAAAAAAACAAATCAACAATAAGCAAACCAACAAAAAACAAATCAACAAAAAAGCAAATCAACAAAAAACAAAAAAGCAAATCAACAAAAAAACAAATCAACAAAAAACAAAAAGCAAATCAACAAAAAAAACAAATCAACAAAAATCAAATCAACAAAAAACAAAACACAAATCAACAAAAAACAAATCAACCTAATTCTTAATTTTTAATTCTTAATTCTTAATTCTTAATTGATATTCCTATCTTTGCAAAATGTTTAATTTTTATGATTTATAAGTTAAAAGCCATAATTCTGCACTCGATAAAGCATGCCGATAACAGTTTGATTGTGTATGCTTATACCGATAAATTCGGGCGGCAAACGTATATTGTAAACTGCTCACATTCGGCAAAAAACAAGAGCGGAAAAAATCTTTTTCAGTCGTTGTTTTTGCTTGATTTAGAGGCGTATAACAAGCAAACCGCAAGCATACAACGCATAAAAGAACATAAACTTTCGGAACCGCTGCACACGATGCCGTTTGACATAAAAAAATCGACTATCGCAATGTTCATTGCCGAAGTGCTTTACAAAATAATTCGTGAAGAAGAGCCAAACGAAAAAATGTTTGATTTTATTTTTAATTCTATTTTGATATTCGATAAAATTGAGAAAGGCGCTGAAAATTTTCACCTTCATTTTCTTGCAAATTTATCGAAATATATAGGTTTTTATCCTAACAATATTTATGAAACATCAGGTTTTTTTGATATTAAAAGCGGACAAATCGCACCAATAAAACCAAATCACACATTGTTTTTTGATGCAAAAAACACACAAATTTTGCAGCAACTGTTAAAAATGCAAGTCAGCAATATTAGTCAGCTGGAACTAAATCATACTCAACGTGAAAATTTTTTAAACGCCATACTCGATTTCTATAATTATCATTTCGACAAGTTAAGTCCGATACATTCTTTGAAAGTTTTTACCGAATTATTTAACTGCTGAAAATCTGCAATTAACGCCGCAAAATAAATTTTTATTAAAAATCTTATGGCATAGTTTGAAAAAAAATATTATTTTTGTATTCAAATCAGTTTTTTTACACATAAAATTAAGAAATAATGCACATAGCAGTAGCAGGTAACATCGGAAGCGGAAAGACAACTCTTACACGCTTATTATCGCACCACTTTAAATGGATTCCTCAATTTGAAGAAGTTGAAGACAATTCGTATCTAAATGATTTTTACAAAGATATGCAACGCTGGTCGTTCAATCTTCAAATATTTTTTCTTAATCGGCGATTTAAAAATATTGTAGATATAAAACGCAGCAAAGACACAATTATTCAAGACCGAACAATTTACGAAGATGCTTGTATTTTCGCACCCAATTTGCATAAAATGGGACTGATGTCGTCGCGCGATTTCGAAAATTATACATCATTATTTAATTTGATGATGGAATTGGTTGCGCCGCCCGATTTACTTATTTATCTGCAGGCATCAATACCGACTCTTGTAAATCAAATACAGGAACGCGGCAGAGAATATGAAACAGGAATACGCATAGATTATCTCACTCATCTTAACGAGCGTTACGAAGAATGGATTAGTTCGTACAAAGAAAGACGGCTGATTATTGATGTTGATAAAACAAATTTCGAGAAACGACCCGAAGACCTTAACTCCGTCATCGACAAAGTGAATGCTGAACTTTACGGACTTTTTTAAAATTATAAATCATATTAAAAAAAATAAAATTATGAAGAAATTATTATTACTTGCATTTATTGCAATTGCAGCATTAGCCTGCAGCGAAAAAAAATCTTACACAATCAACGGAAATGTTGAACAGGAAGATTTGAACGGAGAAACAGTTTATTTAAAGAAACAATCTGATAATAAACTTGTTTCTATTGATTCGACACAAATTGCCGATACCAAATTCAGCTTTGTCGGACATGTAAAATCAACAGAAATTTATTACATTGTTTTGGCAAACAAACAGCGTGTGATTATTGTCGATAATGTTCCAATAGATATTACTATCGGCGAAAAAGAAATTACTGTTGCAGGAACAGAACTTAACGATATTGTTTCGCAATTTCTGAAACAACGAAGCGTAATAATCGAAAAAGTAAACGGTCTTACTGTTCGCCACAAACAAGCAGAACAAGACGGAACATTAACTCAGGAATTTGAAGATTCGCTGGATGCCGAATACGACGAAATTGAAAAAGAATATAACGATTTGAGCATCGCATTTTTAAAAGAAAACATCAATAACAAAGCAGGCGAATGTTTTGTAGAACGCATTGTGGCGCAAATGGAAACCGATAAAATTGAAGAAATATTGGCGGATGCAACCGAAGAAACATTAAACACCGAAACGTTTAAAAAGATTGCAGAACGTGTAAAAATAGCAAAAACAGTTGCCATAGGACAACCATTTGTTGACCTTGAAATGCCTAATCCACAAGGCGAAAACATAAAACTTTCGGATTACGCAGGCAAAGGAAAGTATGTGCTGATTGACTTTTGGGCAGCATGGTGCGCACCTTGCCGCAACGAAATGCCTACTCTTGTTGAAGTGTATGCACAATACAAAGATAAAAATTTTGAAATCGTAGGCGTATCGTTCGACAAA
>JAITOP010000009.1 GCA_031289895.1 Prevotellaceae bacterium | reverse complement strand
AATTTCTACATTTCTATCAACATAAAATCCCTATCGGGTGGGGTGTAAATATGTTGAAAACGATTAAAACATAGTCGTTCTAAATTTGTCAATTTGTTTTAACCCTTATTTTCAAAAGTGCCCTTAGTAGCTGAGAGCATCATTCACAAATTACCCTTATTCCTTTATTTTCAATATTTTAATAAGGGAACGAAAGGAAGGAAAACTTGGGCTACTAATGGTGCTCACAAAAATAAGGGTAAAAGAAGAACGAACATTTGCAAAAATGAACCTTTCATTTTTTACATCCCACCCACAAAGGCATTAAAATCAAAAAAAATATAAAATATTAAAAATCAATATTTTGCCTGTACCTTTTTGAAATATTAAATTTATGCACAAAATCAAACCGAGCGCAGTATAAACTCAGCTTATTTGTTTCGCACAAACTTAATAAATTCTATCGTAACATCTTGCCATTTCATATCGTTCCAATTAGGATTTCCGTTTTCATCAAAGGATTCAAAATTATGCCCGCGTCCTAACATTGGATGCAGTTTGTAATTTGTTTTTTCCGAAAATCCGAAATATATCGGCAACAATTCGCACGCAACGCTGTGATAATCTTTTGTTCCGTAAACAACAAAAAGAGGTTGTTTCAGATTTGCGAGAATTTCGGCAACCGACTGCGAAAAACTTTTCCATGTTGCGGGTAAATCGCCTATGTAATCATTTGGAATGTCTGTTGCATAACAATAATAATTCCAATAACTCCAATAATTATTTATTTGTTTTTGTGCTTGTTCTTCTGTTATTTGTCCCGTAATTGCCTTTGCTCGTGTTTCTTGCATCATGCCTGCATATCGTCCGAATGGATTTGCGCTTGAAAAACCGACTGCTGTTACATTTTCATTTTCGGAAGCCAATCGTGCCGCAACAAAAGCCCCTTGCGAATGTCCAAACACAAATACGCTGTCATTATCAATCCAATCTTGCTGCAATAAATAATCAATAACCACATTTGCACGCTCCACATAAGTCTCAATTACATTTCGTTTCATATATGTTTTGTCATAATCATAAGGCTTTTCAGATTTTACATAAGAGCCTTGATTATCCAAATCCTTATGTTTGGCAATAGCAGGCGTGCTTGGCATCGCTATTTCTATGACATTAAAACCTTTTAGAATATTCACATAAAAATTGAATCCTACAAGATAATAATCATTATCACCATTATCTTCAATAATAGGCTTAGGTAAAGAACCTTGAATAAACAAAAATAATGGTTTCTTACGGTTTATTGTATCAGATTTAGTAAACTCTATTGTATCTGTCGGTGTTGTCAGACAAAATAACTGAGCGTTGATTTGCTTTATTTCTTCAACTGTTATTTTTGTTTGAGCAAATACACATTGACAACAAAATATCAATGTAATAGACATGAATATTTTTTGAATATTTTTTTTATTTGAAATCATATTTTGAAAGTTTTTTAATTTTTTATAAAATTCATAAATTCTATCGTAACATCTTGCCACTTCATATCATCCCAATGAGGATTCCCGTTTTCATCAAACGATTCAAAATTATGCCCGCGTCCTAACATTGGATGCAGTTTGTAATTTGTTTTTCCCGAAAATCCAAAATATATCGGCAACAATTCGCACGCAACGCTGTGATAATCTTTTGTTCCGTAAACAACAAAAAGAGGTTGTTTCAGATTTGCGAGAATTTCGACAACCGACTGCGAAAAACTTTTCCATGTTGCGGGTAGCTGCGCTCTGTAATCATTTGGAAAATCTTCATAGCAAACTTTATTCCAAAATTCATATTGCTGATTTATTTGAGTAAGAGCATCTTCTTCGCTGATTACACCGCTAATTGCCTTATCACGTATTGTTTGCAACATTCCCTGATAACGTCCGAATGGATTTGTGCTTGAAAATGCAATGGCTTTTACCGCCTCGTTTTCTGCGGCTACGCGGGCAGCAATATATGCGCCTTGCGAATGTCCGTAAACAAAAATGCTGTCGCGGTCAATCCATTCTTGCGCCAACAAACAATTTATCACTTCATTCGCTCGTGTTACAAATGTTTCGGCAACGTTTCTTTTTAAGTATTCTAAACTAAAATTTTTATAAGCACCTTGATTATCCAGATTTTCGTAAAGTATAATCGGCGGCACATTTGGTTGCGATATATCTACAACATTAAAGTTTTCAAATATTTGCTTGTCGAAAAGGTGAAAAGAATTTGTTGCCATCATATTGTTATAATCCTTTCCGTAATCAACAATCAAAGGCATTGGCAATGAGCCGCTAAGAAACAAAAACAAAGGTTTTTTCTCATTAATGGTATCATATTTGATAAAATGAATTGTGTCTGTCGGCGTTGTCAGACAAAATAATTGTGTATTGATTTGCTTAATATTTTCAACAATTAATTGATTTTGAGCAAATACAGTCTGACAATAAAATATCAAACCGGCACAAACGAATAATTTTTGAGTATTTTTTAAAATTGAAATCATATTTTTAAAGTTTTTTAATTCCTTTTTTTCTGTTAATTCTTTTGGCAAAGTTATAATATTTATCGCAAATAAGTTAAAAAATTAGAAAGTTTGTAAAGTTAGAAAGTTAGAAAGTTTGTAAAGTTAGAAAGTTTATAAAGACCAAATCAACAACTAAGCAAATCAACAAACAAACAAATCAACAAATCAACAACCAAACAAATCAGCAACCAAACAAATCAACAAATAAGCAAATCAACAAGCCCCTTAAATTTTTTTTATATCTTTGCACAGATTTTAGAATATGATTCAGGTATTAATTACAGATTAATTTATGTCGATATTAAAACAGAAAATTGAAGAATTGCAAAGTCGCAAAGCCAAAGCAATGATTGGTGGCGGCGAAAAAGCAATTGCAAAACAAAAAGAAGCAGGAAAGCAAACAGCACGCGAACGCATAGATGCCTTACTTGATAAGGATTCATTTTTAGAATACGACTTGTTTATACAACACGAAGCGCGTGAATTTGGTATGCTCGGCAAGGATTTACCTGCTGATGGAGTTATTATAGGAACAGGAAAAATCAACGGAAAGGCTATTGCAATATTTGCTCAGGATTTTACTGTGGCAGGCGGTTCGCTTGGTTTTATGCACGCAAAAAAAATAACAAAAATAATGGATGTCGCTCTAAATAACCGTATTCCGCTTATCGGAATTAACGATTCGGGCGGAGCGCGTATTCAGGAAGGCGTTGGCGCATTGGCAGGATACGGCGAAATTTTTTATCGCAACACAATTTCAAGCGGCGTTATTCCTCAACTTTCGGTAATTCTTGGACCTTGCGCAGGCGGAGCGGTGTATTCTCCGGCACTTACTGATTTTGTGTTTGTTGTAGAAGGAGTTTCAAAAATGTTTATTACAGGACCAGATGTAATTAAAACAGTTTTGGGCGAAGAAATATCTCAGGAAGATTTGGGCGGTGCGCGGGTTCATAGCGAAATCACGGGAAACGCTCATTTTTGCGCAAAAACCGAAGACGAATGTTTCAATCAAATTCGTACACTTTTGGATTATATCCCGCAAAACAACAACAAAGAATCGTTGACAAAAACAGAAGTAAATCAACCTGTTGGCAAAACAAAAATAGCATCAATAGTTCCCGACAATCCGAAAATTCCATACGATGTGCGCGATGTAATAAAAGCGGTTACCGATGGCAGCGATTTTTTTGAAGTTCAGGAATATTTTGCTCCTAATATTGTTATAGGTTACGGCAGAATAAATGGAGAAACCATAGGATTTATCGCCAATCAGCCCGATTCGCTTGCCGGAGTTCTCGATTGCGATTCAGCCGATAAATCAGCGCGTTTTATTCGTTTTTGCGATTCGTTTAACATTCCGCTTGTTACTTTCGAAGACCTTCCGGGATACCTTCCCGGCGTTGACCAAGAACACATGGGAGTTATTCGTCACGGCGCAAAAATTTTGTATGCTTACAGCGAGGCGACAGTTCCGCGTATCACAATTATTTTGCGTAAAGCATACGGAGGCGGTTATATAGCAATGAATTCGAGACATTTACAGGCTGATTTTGTTTTTGCATGGCCTCTTGCCGAAATTGCGGTAATGGGTGCAGAAGGCGCAGCCAACGTTATTTTCCGTAAAGATATTGCCGATGCGGAAAATCCCGTAGAGGCACGCGCTCAGAAAATTCAGGAATACAAAGATAAATTTGCAAATCCCTACGTATCAGCAGCAAAAGGATTTGTAGATGCAGTTATCGAACCGCACGAAACAAGAAAATATCTGATACATGCGCTGGAAATTTGCAAAAATAAAAAAGTGGAACGTCCAAATAAAAAACATGGAAATCCGCCATTTTAATAATGAAAAAAGTGAAATTAAAAATAATTTGAAGATGATTAAAAATCCAAAACATATAAAATCCTTTTTACCCGGAACAATAGTAGAAGTGAAAACAGCCGTAGGAAATACTGTTAAAAAAGGCGATGTTCTGATAATATTTGATGCGATGAAAATGCACAATCGAATAGTCGCAGCAACAGATGGAAAAGTAAAATCGGTGAATGTACAGCAAAACGATACCGTTCCCAAAGATTTTCTTATGGTTGAATTAGAATAAGATACATTAAATTTTAAAATTATAAAATATATGAAAAAAGTAAAAACATTTTTAGGACTTGCGCTGTGCATAACACTTGTATCGTGCGCAGCAGTGCAAAGTGCGTTGCAAATAGTTAATTGTAAATACGACCTCGATGGCGTTGTACGACCGACAGTTGCAGGCATTAGCTTGAATAACATAACAAATCTGAGCCAAATAAGTGCGCTGGATTTGATTAAAATCACAACTGCTTTTGCAAGCAAAAATCTTCCGCTTAGCGCAACAATAAACGTGAAAGCAACAAATCCGGGAAGCGTGGCTGCAACCGTTCAGCGCCTCGATTGGGCAATAGATTTGGAGCAAAAAGAAGTATTAAGCGGAGCAATAAATCAAGCGATAAGCGTACCTGCAAACGGCGGCACAACACTTATTCCTGTTACTGTCGGCATAGATTTATTTCAACTGTTTAGCGGCGAAACCAAAGACAACCTGCTGAACCTTGCAATGAGCATTGCAAACATTGGCGAAAGCACGTCGAAAGTAAGCATTCGCATACGCCCAACAGTAGTAATTGCCGGTCAACCGATAACAGCAGGATTTATTACGCTTAGCAAAACGGTTAATTAGGAATAAAGGATTAAACCCTAACTCCGCCTAAAAATACGTAACAGGCAACATAAGGCATTTAAAATAAACAAATTACAAAAAGTATTCAATGTTACGTAAAATTTAGAAATACGTAATATATGAGAAAAAAAAGAATGTAATATACTGATTTGCAGATAAAGACATATTACGTATTTTTAGGCGGAGTTAGGGATTAATAAGGAGCGACTATTTAGTCGTTGGTATTTGGTCGGAGATTAAATATTGATTGTTGTTGATTTGAAAAAAGCACGCAAATAAGATGCGACAGATTTACGCAGATTTTTTTTGATTTGTGATTTAAAAATCTTTATAACTTTATGAACTTTAAAAACTTTACGAACTTTACGAACTTTCTAACTTTAAAAACTTTCTACTTCTTTGTTCTTGGTTCTACCTTTCATTATTTCACGCATTTTCGCAATTC